>NZ_JAMBDT010000038.1:0-43866 GCF_025143765.1 Gordonia sp. p3-SID1431 | reverse complement strand
GCAGCCCTCAGCACCGTTCTCAGCTCCGCACTCGACGTGGATCTGTCGGCCACCGACGGCCTCGTCGCGACCCTGGACTCGACCCTGGAGGCGACGGGTGGCCTGGGCGGGGCACTGACCGGCGAACTCGAGGCGATCGTCAACCCGAGCCTCATCCTCTCCCCCGAGGGCACCATCACCGTGGGCGGACCGCTCCTGGTCACCGAAACCCTCGGCGGCACAGTTGTCGACAGCCTCACCGGCAACCTGGGCGCGGGCACACTGGCCGGCCTGGGCACCGTCGCCGAGACCGGCACGGACCTGGTCGCCGGGCTGGACAGCACTCTGCAGGGCGGCCTGGAGGGGACCCTCGAGACCGGACTCGCCGGCCTGGGCGCCGGGAGCGGCGAGGCCGATCTGGGCGCCACCGCCGGTCCGGTTCTCGACGGTGCTCTCGGCGCCGGCGCAGGCGTGGGCGGAGGCCTCGGTGGGGATCTCGGTCTGGGCGGCGACCTCGGCCTGGGCGGTGCGCTCGACACCGAGCTGCCCGCGGAGGTCACCTCCGAACTGACCACCGCGATCTCCGGCACGGCCGGCGGCGCAGTGGACGTGGTCGGCGACGCCGCGGGCTCACTCGAGACCGGGGTCGGCGGCACCCTCGACACGACCACCGACATCGTCGGTGGGGTGACCGGTGGTCTGACCGGCGGCGCGGTGGTCGGTGGTGGCGTCGACGCCGGCGGCGGTGCCGGCGCGGACGGCGGCCTGGACCTGGGCGGCGTGACCGACACCGGCGCCGAACTCGGCGGTGCGGTCGACACCACCGTCGGCGGCGCGGTCGACTCGACCGTCGGCGGCGTGGCCGACACGACCGCCGGCCTCACCGGCGGATTGACCGGCGGCCTGACCGGTGGCCTCGGTGGCGACACGGACACCGGGATCGGCGTCAACACCCCGGACGCCGGACCCGACGCCGACTGACCGGGTCACGTCGGCAAACCCGCCCCGGGGGCGGGGCCCCCCCCCCCCCCCCCCCGACCGGGGCGTTTCGGTGTGACTGTTAGAGTCTCAGAGGTTGTCCTGCCGGACACGCCCAAAGACTGCCGCATCCCGAAAGATCATCGTCGATTGCCGAGCACACGGGGGTCGGGTCGCACCGACCCGGAACGTAGACCTCGCGTGGTCGTTACTAGGAGGAGTTAGTGCTTTCCCCCCTCTTCGCGGCCATTCGGACGCCGGATCTGAGGAAGAAGATCCTCTTCGTTCTCGGCATCATCATCCTGTATCGGCTGGGAGCGACCGTCCCGTCGCCGGGTGTCGACTACCAGGCCGTGCAGGCGTGTCTCGACGAGGTCTCGTCCGGTGAGTCGAGCTCGGTCTACTCCCTGATCAACCTGTTCTCCGGCGGCGCGCTGCTGCAGCTGTCGGTGTTCGCGATCGGCATCATGCCGTACATCACGGCGGCCATCATCGTGCAGCTGCTGACCGTGGTCATCCCGCGCTTCGAGCAACTCCGCAAGGAGGGCCAGGCCGGCCAGGCCAAGATGACGCAGTACACGCGCTACCTGGCCGTGGCCCTCGCACTCCTGCAATCGACGGGCATCGTGGCCCTCGCCGATCGTGGCCAGCTCCTTCCGCAGTCCTGTGCGCAGAGCGGCGAAGTCCTCAACGACCAGAGCATCTTCGGTCTCTCGATCATCGTGCTCGTCATGACCGCCGGCGCCTGTGTCGTCATGTGGTTCGGTGAGCTCATCACCGAGCGCGGCATCGGCAACGGCATGTCGCTGCTGATCTTCGCCGGTATCGCCGCGCGTATCCCCGCCGAAGGTCGCACCATTCTCAACAGCCGCGGCGGACTCGTCTTCGCCCTGGTCTGTGTCGCCGCGCTGATCATCGTCGCCGGCGTAGTGTTCATCGAGCAGGGTCAGCGCCGCATCCCGGTGCAGTACGCCAAGCGCATGGTGGGCCGCAAGATGTACGGCGGGTCGTCGACCTACCTGCCGCTGAAGGTCAACCAGGCCGGCGTCATCCCGGTGATCTTCGCCTCGTCGCTGCTGTATCTGCCACAGCTGATCGTCGAACTCACGCGCAATCCCGATGGGACGCAGTCGACCTGGCAGGAATACGTCACCAGGTACCTGACCGACCCGAGCAACGGCGTCTACATCGCCGTCTACTTCCTGATGATCATCTTCTTCACGTACTTCTACGTGGCGGTGACGTTCAATCCGGAGGAGCGCGCCGACGAGATGAAGAAGTACGGTGGATTCATCCCGGGCATCCGTCCGGGAGCGCCCACGGCCGAATACCTCGGGTATGTGCTCAGTCGCATCACTCTGCCGGGCTCGATCTACCTCGGTATCATCGCGGTACTCCCGAACCTGTTCCTCGAGATCGGTAACAGCGGCAACGTCCAGAACCTGCCGTTCGGTGGTACGGCCGTACTGATCATGGTCGGCGTGGGTCTGGACACGATGAAGCAGATCAACAGTCAGTTGATGCAACGCAAGTACGAAGGATTCTTGAAGTGAGACTTGTCATTCTCGGCCCGCCCGGAGCAGGTAAAGGCACCCAGGCGGAGCTTTTGAGCGAAGCACTCGGGATCCCCCACATCTCGACCGGTGACCTCTTCCGCGCCAACATCTCCCAGGGCACCGCCGTGGGTGTGGAGGCCAAGAAGTACCTCGACGCCGGCAACCTCGTCCCGTCCGAGATCACGGTGGACATGGTCCGCGCCCGCGTCGGCGAGCCGGATGCGTCGAAGGGTTTCATCCTCGACGGTTTCCCGCGCTCGACCGAGCAGGCCGACGCGCTGAACGACATCCTGGCGAATCTCGACGCCTCGCTCGACGCCGTGCTCTCGTTCGTCGTCGACACCGACGTCGTCGTGGAGCGCATGCTGGCGCGTGGCCGCGCCGACGACACCGAAGAGGTCATCCGCAACCGGATGGACGTCTACACCCGGGAGACCGCGCCGCTGCTCGCGTACTACGGCGACCAGGTCAAGACGATCGACGCGGTCGGTGACATCCAGGGCGTCCACCAGCGCGTCCTGAGCGCGCTCGGCGCCGGCGTCTCCTGACCCGCTGCGTTCTGACCGCACAGTCTTTGACAACCGAGGAATCGCTGTAGGGCATGGGTTTTCGTAAGCGCAAGCGCGTCGTCCCCTTCCGCAGTGCGGGCGAGCTCGATGCCATGGCCGCGGCGGGCGCGGTTGTCGGGGCCGCGCTCGTCGCCGTGCGCGATGCGGCGAAGCCGGGGGTAAGCACCCTCGATCTCGACGAGGTCGCCGAATCCGTGATCCGGGGGGCCGGGGCGGTGCCCTCGTTCAAGGGCTACCACGGCTTTCCCGGATCCATCTGCAGCTCGGTGAACGACGTGGTCGTCCACGGCATCCCGTCCGCGGACGTCGTTCTCGCCGACGGCGATCTGGTGTCGATCGATTGCGGCGCCATCCTCGACGGCTGGCACGGGGACTCGGCCTGGACCTTCGGGGTCGGGGAACTGTCCACCGCCGACGAGGAACTCTCGGAGGCGACGCGGCTGTCGATGGAGGCGGGGATCGCGGCCATGGTCGACGGCGCTCGCCTCACCGACATCTCTCACGCCATCGAACTCGGTACGCGCGCCGCGGAGAAGAAGTTCGGCCGGCCCTTCGGCATCGTCGACGGTTACGGCGGCCACGGCATCGGCCGCGAGATGCACATGGAACCGTTCCTGGCGAACGAGGGTGAACCCGGCAAGGGGCCGGCGCTCGTGATCGGCTCCACCCTGGCCATCGAGCCGATGCTGACGCTGGGCACCACGGACACCACCGTCCTCGACGACGACTGGACAGTCGTCACCGACGACGGGTCGCGTTCCGCCCATTGGGAACACACCGTCGCGGTGACCGCCGACGGACCCCGCATCCTCACCCCGCGCCCGGTCTGACTCCACGCCAGTGCGGGATTCGTAACGGGAACCGATACGAATCGCGCACTGTGCGAATGGTGGGTTCCAGCGTCCGGCGCGTGACCGATCAACCAGATGACCGTGTGCGGCGGGTCGTGTCGTCGTACCGTTGACCATGCATTCCGACGTCTCCTGGCTCACCGTCGTGCGGCGGCTTCCGTTCACCGTCGCCCTCGCGGCGGCCCTGCTGATCGTCGGCGCGACGACCGGATCGCTGTGGGGTAGGGCGAACGACAAGTCGTGGTATCACGAGGTGGCCTTCGGGCTTCCCGCCCTTCGGGAGGGCAAGTGGTGGACGCCGGTCAGCTCCGCGTTCGTCGAACCCGGGCCCTGGCTGTACCTGCTGGCGCTGGTCGCGGTCGTCGTCGGAATGGGTTGGGCCGAATGGCAGTTGGGCACCGTGAGGGCCGTTCTGGTCGGTGTGGGCGGCCACCTGATCGCATCCCTGCTGACGGTGTTGCTGCTGTGGTTGCTCTCCTCCGAGGTCACGTCGTGGCGGTGGGCGGAGCAACTCGCGGAGTCGCGCGCCACCGGGGTGGGGGCGTTGGTGGTCTCGGCGGTCGCGGTGGCCTCGGCGACCGTGCGATCGCCCTGGCGGTTACGTGTGCGGGTCCTGTTGGGCGCCATCGTCTCGGTCGCGTTCCTGTTCGAGGGGACCCTCGCCTCGGTCGAGTACGTCCTCGCCGCGATCATCATGCTGATCGTGGGGGAGAAGTTCTTCGCCACCAACGAACACGGTTGGGTGCCGCGTACCCGGCGTGAGGTCCGCATGCTGGGTTGCGCTGCCCTGCTGGTCATCGCGGGCGCGAACCTCCTGGTGTTCCTGTTCCCGGGCAGCGGACCGCTCGGGCCGACCGACGCCGGGGACGACTCGGTGTTCACGATGCTCATCGGCCTCGTCGTCAACGTGCTCATCGCCGATCAACTCCGGCGGGGTAAGCGGTGGGCGTGGTGGGTGGCCGTCGTCCTCGGTGCGCTCAACGTCATCGCGACCCTCCTGGCGGTGATCCTGGTGGTCTTCACCGACGTGTCGTCCGAGGGCGCCGTGACGCTCGGAACCACGTTGCTCTGGGTGCTGGTCCTGGCCATCCTGATCCCCGGCCGGTTCGCGTTCGCGGTGCCGTGGCGCGTGCGTCAGGTCGGTGCGTCCGGTTCGGACGACGATCCGGTCGGCCGCGTCAAGGAACTGCTTCGGGTGCACGGCGGCGGCACGATGTCGTGGATGACGACCTGGCCGGGCAACAGCTACCAGTTCACCGGCGCTGCGGGCGATCTCGACGACCAGTCCGTCGTGACCTACCGAAAGCACGTCGGGACCATGGTGGCCCTGGCCGACCCGGTGTGCGCACCCGAGCGGTTGGCCGACGCCGTCGACGCCTTCGTCGACCTCGCGGAGAGCGCCGGCGCGACTCCGTGCTGGTTCTCGATCGGCTCGGCGACCTCGGAGATCGTCACCGGACGCGGATGGCTCAGTGTGCAGATCGCCGAGGACACGATCGTCGACCTGCCGGGTCTGGAGTTCAAGGGCAAGCCCTGGCAGCACGTGCGATCGGCGATGAACAAGGCCACCAAGCAGGACATCTCGATGCGAATGGTCTCGCTGGCCGACGAGTCGTTCGCCGTCAAGACCCAGGTGCGCGCGATCTCGGAAGAGTGGGTGGGGGACAAGGGCCTTCCCGAGATGGGGTTCACCCTGGGCAGTGTCGAGGAGGCGATGGACCCCGCGGTCCGGGTGGCACTCGCGGTGGATCCGACGGGCAACGTGCATGGCGTGCTCTCGTGGCTACCGGTGTACGCGCCGGGTGGCGACGTCGCGGGATGGACGCTCGACATCATGCGACGCCGTACGGACGGGTTCGGGCCGGTCGTCGAGTATCTCATCGCGTCGTCGGCAGTCGCCTTCAAAGACGAGGGAGCGCAGTTCATCTCGCTGTCCGGCGCGCCGCTGGCGCGAACGGGCGACTTCGACGCCGAGCCGCTCGACAAACTGCTCGACACGCTGGGTGCCGCGCTCGAGCCCTACTACGGATTCCGCTCACTGCACACCTTCAAGAAGAAGTTCAATCCCCGCTACGAGCCGGTGTATCTGGCCTTCCGGGACGAATCCGACCTGCCGCGTATCGGTGTGGCCATCTCCAGGGCGTACCTGCCGGATGCCACGACCGGTCAGCTGGTCCGGCTGGCTGCGTCACGAGGGGACTGACCCGCCCGCCCCGGCTGTGAAGGCATCGTTCACGGGAATCGCCGCCTGAGTTCACCATCCGGTCGTCTCCTACGGCGAGACTTCGCCAGTGTCATCGGTCGACGAACATGTGCTGCCCGCAACGGGGCGGCGTCCCTGGCGAAGCTACGGGTTGTTCCTCCTGCTCGTCGTGCCGAATCTCGTCCTCCTCGGCGTCTTCACGTATCGACCGCTCGTCGAGAACATCCGGATGTCGTTCTACGACTGGAACATCGCCGAGGCGGGAGCGACGTTCGTCGGGATCGACAACTACCTCGAATGGTTCACCCGTGCCGATACCCGGGTGATCGTCGCCAACACCGTCATCTTCACGGTTGCCGCTGTCGTCGGCAGCATGGTCATCGGCCTGGCGCTCGCACTGTTGCTCGACCGTAAACTGCCCGGCCGAAATCTGGTGCGGTCGGCAGCTTTTGCTCCGTTCGTACTGTCCGGGGCGGCGGTCGGCATCGCTTTTCAGTTCGTCTTCGACCCCAGTTTCGGCCTCGTCAACGACGTGATGGTGCGCCTCGGACTGGGCTCTGCACCTGACTTCTACCAGCAGCCGTCGTGGGCACTGTTCATGATCACGGTGACCTACATCTGGAAGAACCTCGGCTACGCCTTCGTCATCTATCTGGCTGCGCTGCAGGGTAAACGGACCGACCTGGACGAAGCGGCCGCGATCGACGGAGCCGGCTGGTGGACCTACTTTCGCAAGGTGCTGTTGCCGCAACTGCGGCCCACGACCTTCTTCCTGTCGATCACCGTGCTGCTCAACTCGTTACAGGTGTTCGACATCATCAACGTGATGACCCGGGGCGGCCCGTTGGGCAATGGCACCACCACGATGGTCTACCAGGTCTACGAGGAGAGTTTCGTCAACTTCCGTGCCGGCTACGGCGCCACCGTCGCGACCGTCATGTTCGTCGTCCTGCTGGCCATCACGGTGATCCAGGTGCGCATGATGGACAGGGGAGCGCGATGAGGCCCGTCACCACGAGTCCGGCGTCCAGACGGGTTGCCGAGCCGGGCCACACAGAGGAGTCCGGACGTCCGCCGGCGGGTCCCGGGCAGAAGCGACGGCGCCCCGGCGGTGAGGCGATGACGCCGGCCACCCGCCGACGACTGGCGGATGCGTGCGGGTACGCGGCGATGGCGGTGGTGCTGGTGATCATCGCGCTGCCCCTGGTATGGATCCTGTTGGCGTCGATCAAGGATCGCACCGAGATCTACGTGCAACCGGCCGTGTGGTGGCCGTCGACGTGGCGTCCCGAGAACTACGTCGAGGCCACGACGTCGGTACCGTTCTGGAGTTACCTGCGCAACTCGGTCATCGTGACCTCGATCCTCGGCGTGGCCAAGTTCGTGCTGGGCGTGCTGAGCGCGTACGGGCTGGTGTTCCTGCGCTTCCCGGGCAAGAACATCGTGTTCGTCGTCATCATCGCCGCGCTCATGGTGCCCAACCAGATCACCGTCATCACCAACTACGCCCTGGTGGCCCAACTGGGACTGCGGAACACCTTCATCGGCATCATCCTGCCGCTCGCCGGTGTCGCATTCGGGACCTTCCTGATGCGCAATCACTTCCTGTCCATCCCGCCCGAGATCATCGAGGCGGCGCGGATGGACGGGGCAGGTCACTTCCGCCTGCTCACCAGAGTGGTGCTGCCGCTGTCGATCCCGACGATGGTCGCCTTCGCGACGATCACCCTCGTCAACGAGTGGAACGAGTACCTGTGGCCGTTCCTGATGGCCGACGACGCCTCGGTTGCCACGCTGCCCGTGGGATTGACCCTCCTGCAGAACAGCGACGGTCTCACCAACTGGGGCCCGGTCATGGCGGCGACCGTGCTCGCGATGCTGCCGATGCTCGTCCTCTTCCTGGCCTTGCAACGGCACATGATCAAGGGTCTGACCTCCGGGGCCGTCAAGGGCTGACCGGCCGGCACCCCACCAGCCAGAACACCTGGCACGAGAACGCCCAGCACGAGAACACCATGCACGAGAACGACTGACACACAAACGATCGACAGGAGACGACAGATGATGAACATGTCCCGGCGCGGGTTCCTCACCGCGTCCGCGACGGCCGCGGCCGGTGCTCTGGTGGCCGCTTGCGCCGGAACCTCGGGTGACGGCGGCTCGTCGTCGGGCGACGCCTCGAAGCTGAGCTTCTGGTCGAATCACCCCGGCAAATCCATCGAGGTCGAACGAGAACTCATCTCTCGATTCGAGGCGGCCAACCCGGGCATCACCGTGCAGCTCGTCGACGCCGGCAAGAACTACGAGGAGGCGGCGCAGAAGTTCAACGCCGCGCTGTCCGGCGGCGCCGTGCCCGACATCATGATCCTGTCCGACGTCTGGTGGTTCAACTTCGCGCTCATCGGCGCGATCAGCCCCCTCGACGACCTCTTCGGCCGTGCGAACGTGAACACCGCCGACTACGTCGATTCGCTTGTCGGCGACTACAAGTGGAACAACCAGACGTGGGCGTTGCCGTACGCGCGGTCGACTCCGCTGTTCTACTACAACAAAGACGTGTGGCGCCGGGCCGGCCTGCCCGACCGCGGCCCGCAGACCTGGGACGAGTTCGACGACTGGGGCCCGCGGATCCAGACCGTGGTCGGCGGCGACAAGCGCGCGCACGGCTGGGGCAACGCGACCGACTACCTCGGATGGACCTTCCAGGGGCCGACCTGGACATTCGGCGGCGCCTACTCGAACGACTGGGAGCTGAAGTTCACCGATCCGAAGACCGTTGCGGCCGCGCAATATCTGAGCGACTCGATCAACACGAAGCGGTACGCGAAGATCTCCAACGACATCGCCGGCGACTTCAGCGCCGGCATCATCGCCTCGACCATCGCCTCGACCGGCGATCTGTCGGGCATCACGGAGAACGCCGCCTTCGACTTCGGTACTGCCTTCCTGCCCGCGCCGCAGGGGGTCTCGGGTTGCCCGACGGGCGGTGCCGGTCTCGCGGTCCCGGCCAAACTGTCCGACGAGCGCAAGGTCAACGCGCTGAAGTTCATCGAGTTCATCACCAACACCGAGAACACCGCCTACTTCTCGCAGAATGTCGGCTACATGCCGGTGCGCAAATCCGCGCAGGACGACCCGTCGATGGTCGCGTTCCTGGAGAAGAACCCGAACTTCGCCACCGCCATCGAGCAGCTTCCGCGGACACAACCGCAGAACAACGCGCGGGTCTTCGTCCCCGGCGGCGACAAGATCATCGGCACCGGTTACGAGCGCATCGGCCTGCAGAACGCCGATGTCGCCGCGACCCTCGCCGACACCCAGCGCCAGATCGCGCAGATCTACGAGGCGCAGATCGCGCCGAAGCTCCCGTCATGACGGGCGACGTGGCGGGGCCGGTCGTGGGCCGGCGACGAGGGGGCCGGTCGTGGCATCGGTGACCTTCGACGGCGCGACCCGGCGCTTCGCCGACGGCCAGAAACCCGCCGTCGACTCGCTCGACCTGGCCGTCTACGACGGCGAGTTCATGGTGCTCGTGGGACCGTCGGGATGCGGCAAGTCCACGAGCCTGCGGATGGTCGCGGGTCTGGAGTCGGTCGAATCCGGTGCGATCCTGATCGACGACGTCGACGTCGTCGGGATGGCGCCGAAGGCCAGGGACGTGGCGATGGTCTTCCAGAACTACGCCCTGTACCCGAACATGACGGTCGCCGACAACATGGGCTTCGCGCTCCGCAATGCCGGGATGAGCAAGTCCGACACCGCGGCCCGGGTCGGTGAGGTGGCCGAGATGCTCGAGCTCACCCCGCTTCTCGGTCGCAAGCCGGCGAAGCTGTCCGGCGGGCAACGGCAGCGGGTGGCGATGGGGCGGGCGATCGTGCGGCGTCCCAAGGTCTTCTGCATGGATGAGCCGCTGTCGAACCTCGACGCCAAGTTGCGGGTGAGCACGCGTGCCCAGATCGCGGCCATGCAGCGGGAACTCGGCATCACGACGCTCTATGTGACCCACGACCAGGTCGAGGCGATGACCATGGGGCACCGGGTCGCCGTACTCGACCACGGTGTGCTGCAACAGGTCGGGAGTCCGCGTGAGATCTACTCGCGGCCCGCGAACCTGTTCGTGGCGTCGTTCATGGGCTCGCCGCAGATGTGTCTGATCGACGCCCGGGTGGACGCGGGCATCGTACGCCTCGGTGGCGCCGAGGTCCGGGTTCCGCCGTCGGTGCTGTCGTCGGCGTCCGCGGGCGACGTCGTCGTCGGTCTGCGTGCCGAGTCGTGGCAGGTGTCGGCTGCACCGCAGGCCGGGAACCTCACTGCAACGGTCGATCTCGTCGAGGAGCTGGGGGCCGAACAGTTCGTCTACTGCAGCGCGGACGTCCGGCTGCGCGGGAGTCGCATCGTCATCCGTGTCGATCATCGCCGGACGATCGAGGTCGGTGACGTGATCGGGCTGACCCCGGAGGTCGACGAGACGTACTGGTTCGATCCGATCAGCGGGGTCGCCCTCGACGATCCGCGTCGTCACGACCTCAGCGCGGGACCGAAACCTCTTCGGTGATCGCGGCCTCGGACAGGGAGATCCGATCGGGACGGCTGTAGATCACCATCGACTCGCCGCGAGAGAAGCCGACGAGCGTGATGCCGAGGTCGTCGGCGGCGTCGGCCGCCAGTGACGACGGCGCGGAGACCGCGCACAGCATCGAGATTCCCGCCATCGCGGCTTTCTGGACGAGTTCGAAGCTCGCGCGGCCGGAGACCTGGAGGACGGTGCCCGACAGGGGTAGTCGGTCGGCGAGAACCGCCCACCCGATCACCTTGTCCACGGCGTTGTGCCGACCGACGTCCTCCCGGACGGCGAGCATGCGACCATCCGCGTCGAACAGCGCGGCGGCGTGCAGGCCACCGGTCTTGTCGAAGACGCTCTGTTCGGCGCGCAACCGGTCGGGGAGGTCCAGGACCGTCCCGGCGGCCACGGTCATGGTGTCGGCGGCGGGATCATGGACCGACGCGGTGTGGACCGCGGCGATGCTGTCCTTGCCGCAGATGCCGCATGCACTCGTGACGGGGTTGGCGCGGACCATCTCGGAACCGGGTGGCGGCACATGCGGGGCGAGCGTCGCGTCGATGACGTTGTAGGTGTTGGCGCCCTGCGCGTCGGTGCCTGCGCAGTAACGGGCCGTCGAGTAATCCGCGCCGGTGGTCACCACACCTTCGGAGACCAGGTAGCCGGCGACCAGTTCGAAGTCGTGGCCGGGAGTGCGCATGGTGACCGCGAGTGTGCGCCCGCCGACCCGGATCTCGAGCGGCTCCTCGACGGCCAGGGTGTCCGCGCGCTGCGTCGGTTCCGCATCGCGTCGGATACGGGTGACGCGGCGGCGTGCGGTGATTCGTCCCACCGGCACCACGGTAGTCCTGCGACTGTTCGTGGCTGCGGTCTCAGACGTCGAGCACCAGGGTGACCGGGCCGTCGTTGACGAGACCGACTTCCATGTGCGCCCCGAAACGGCCGGTGGCCACGGTGGCGCCGGCGGCCCGGAGCGCGTCGACCACCGCGTCGACCAGCGGTTCGGCGACGGGCCCGGGCGCGGCGGCATTCCACGACGGGCGCCGGCCCTTCGCGGTGTTGGCATAGAGCGTGAACTGGCTGATCACCAGGATCGGGGCGTCGAGGTCGGCGGCCGCGCGTTCGGGACCGTCCCCGCCGTCGAAGATCCGCAGGCGCCAGATCTTGTCGGCGAGCCGGACCGCGTGGTCGGTGGTGTCGTCGTGTGTGACACCGACGAGCGCGACGAGACCCGCGCCGCCGGGCGGGATGTCGAGCTCGCCGACGACCTCGCCGTCGACGCTCACACTCGCTCGGCTGACGCGCTGGAGCACGGCGCGCATCGGTCCTCCGATCTCCGGGTGCGGTGCACGGACGGGGTGTTCAGTCGAGCGCGAACGTGACCGTGACGGTGAAGGTGAGTTCCTGCTGGCCGGGCTCGACCGGTACGGGCGCGGCCGCCACGTCGCGTTCGAAGGTACCGGGCGAGACCGGCTGTTCCTGGCCGCTGGTGCTCTCCTTGATGGTCAGCACGTCGCCGAGTGAGTCGCCGGCGAGACCGGCGTACTGCTGCGCGCGGCCCCGGGCGTCGGTGAACGCGGCTTCGCGCGCCTTCTCGAGGAGTTCCGAGTCGTCGTCGATGGCGAAGGCGACGTTGTTGATGCGCGTGTTGTCCCCACCGGCGGTCGCGGCGGCGCTCAGCACGGTCGACGCCGTCGAGATGTCGCGGATGGTCACGCGGATGGTGTTGGTCGCGGTGTATCCGCTGATCTGGCTCGAACCGCCGGGTGCCGGACTCGAATACTGCGGGTTCACCGACACCTGCTGCGTGGCGACGTCCTTGCGCTCCACTCCGGCCGCGACGACCGCGTCGGTGACCGCGGTGACCTTGGCGCTCGTATCGTTCAGCGCGGTCGTCACATCGGACGCGGTCGCCTCCACGCCGATGTCGGCGCGCAGGGTGTCCGGGGTGCCGCTGACCTGGCCCGACCCGACGACGGTCACCGACCGTGGCTCCCCGCCGGTGTCGCTGCCGCACCCGGCCACCACCAGGACCACGGCGGCGAGCGCCGCGAGGACCGACGTCGTCCGGAGTGCGGGGCGCCGTGTGTCGGCGCCGCGTGTTCTCGTCATCGGTCGACCGGGTCGCGCATCAGCAGGGCCAGCAGCCACCCGACAACCGACACGACGATGGCGCCGAAGATCGCCGACCAGAAGAAGTCGTCGACCTCGAGCCCCCAGTGCGTGGTGTTTCTGGTGATCCACGCGGTGAGCTCCAGCATCAATGCGTTGATGACGATGTGGATCAGACCGAGCGTGAGGATGTAGAAGGGGATCGCGATGATCTGCACGATCGGCTTGATGATCGCGTTCAGGACGCCGAAGATCACGGCGACCACCAGGGCGATACCGACCTTCTCGGCGGTCGTCGAACCGCCCACGAAGTCGATGCCCGGCACGATCAGCGTCGCGACCCACAGGGCCACCGCGGTCAGCACGGTGCGGACGAGGAAGGCAAGCATGGCGACATTGTGCCAGCACCCCTCGCCTCAACCATCGATCTGATCGCGACGGAACGTCATCATGGCGCGGATCGCGTCGTCTGACGGAGGGGCGTCGGGCTGGAAACGTACGGTGCCCTTCTGGACGTCGAATCCCGCGAGGAACGGCCGCCCGGCGTCGACCGCGTCGGGGCTGAACGGGTACAGCCCGATGTGCTTCTTGGTGCGGATCACCGACAGGAGCGGGCTACCGCGATACGTCAGGGCCGGCATCCCGTAGCCCTTGCCCTGCGCGGTGCCGGGGACCGTGTCGCGGGAGACGTCATAGAACCGGGAGATGACCGCGCGGTCGTCCGGGTCGAGCCCGTCGAGATAGTCGTCGACCGTCCCCATCCGCTTGGACCTCCTTGCGACGCCGCGCACGCATTTGGCCTGGCCTGCCTGTTCGCGTAGCATGGACCGTCGGTGCGCATCGCGCGCCGGGCCTCGGCGTGTCAGCACGTGGGTCCGGTCGGCGCACACCGGGTGCAGGTCCTCGCGGACCGGTGCCCACACCCTAACGGACAAACACTGATTCAACCCGGCCAATGGGCCGCGACGTCGCCCGGATGTCGTGGTCACGGCCAGGATCGCGGAGGACATGGCGAAGAAAGACGGGGCCATCGAGGTCGAGGGTCGAGTGATCGAACCCCTGCCCAATGCGATGTTTCGTATTGAGCTGGAGAACGGACACAAGGTTCTCGCCCACATCAGCGGCAAGATGCGGCAGCACTACATCCGCATCCTGCCCGAGGACCGGGTCGTCGTGGAACTCTCGCCCTACGACCTGGCTCGTGGGCGAATCGTGTACCGCTACAAGTAGGACTTTCCCGGCGTCGCCGGGGACAGACTTCCCGGACATCCGTTCGGGAGGAGACCGACACCCACGTGTACGGCCGTTTCGGCGTGCGCGCGGGCGAGCCGAGCAGGAGAGATTGACGTGAAGGTTCAGCCGAGCGTCAAGCCGATCTGCGAGAAGTGCAAGGTGATCCGTCGTAACGGTCGGGTCATGGTGATCTGCGAGAACCTGCGTCACAAGCAGCGTCAGGGCTGATCACGCGCACCCTCCGGGTCGCTTGAGTCAGAACAACTGAAGATCGACAACTCAATACACAAGGACCTCCCAACACCAGCGGCGACAGACGCGTCACCGCCTACCTCCGGATCAGAGGCCGGAGCCCACGAGGCCGGACACACGGTTCGGCACCAGCTCGCGGGACGGACTGGGAGCAGACCTCTGAAAATCGAAAAGGAAATCCGCCACATGGCACGTGTTGCTGGTGTGGATCTCCCCCGCGAGAAGCGGCTGGAGATCGCACTGACCTACATCTACGGAGTTGGGCGCACCACCTCCAAGGAGATCCTCGAGGGAACGGGCCTGAGCCCTGACCTCCGAGCGAAGGATCTCACCGACGCAGACGTCTCGAAGCTGCGTGAGTACATCGAAGCCTCGGTGAAGGTCGAGGGTGACCTCCGTCGCGAGGTGCAGGCCGACATCCGTCGCAAGATCGAGATCGGCTGCTACCAGGGTCTGCGCCACCGTCGTGGCCTGCCCGTTCGTGGACAGCGCACCAAGACCAATGCCCGCACTCGCAAGGGCCCGAAGAAGACCATCGCCGGGAAGAAGAAGTAATGCCTCCGAAGTCACGTAGCGCAGGCCCCAAGAAGGGCACCCGCCGTCGCGATAAGAAGAACGTCCCGCACGGCCACGCACACATCAAGTCGACGTTCAACAACACCATCGTGTCGATCAGCGATCCCAGCGGCAACATCATCAGCTGGGCGTCGTCGGGCCACGTCGGTTTCAAGGGCTCGCGCAAGAGCACCCCGTTCGCGGCTCAGCTCGCGGCCGAGAACGCTGCGCGCAAGGCCCAGGAGCACGGCGTCAAGAAGGTCGACGTGTTCGTCAAGGGACCGGGTTCGGGTCGCGAGACCGCCATCCGCTCCCTGCAGGCAGCCGGCCTCGAGGTCGGCACCATTTCCGATGTCACCCCGCAGCCGCACAACGGTTGCCGTCCGCCCAAGCGGCGTCGGGTCTAGCGGGAAAGGGAGGAACAGAGAAACATGGCTCGTTATACCGGCCCCGCAACCAAGAAGTCTCGTCGTCTTCGCGTCGACCTGATCGGTGGAGACGCTGCCTTCGAGCGTCGCCCCTACCCGCCCGGCCAGCACGGCCGTTCGCGGATCAAGGAGAGCGAGTACCTGCTCCAGCTGCAGGAGAAGCAGAAGGCGCGCTTCACCTATGGCGTCCTGGAGAAGCAGTTCCGTCGCTACTACGAAGAGGCGAACCGTCGCACCGGCAAGACCGGTGACGAACTGCTGAAGATCCTCGAGACCCGTCTCGACAACGTGATCTACCGCTCCGGCATCGCGCGTACCCGTCGCCAGGCCCGCCAGCTGGTCAGCCACGGCCACTTCACCGTCAACGGTGTGAAGGTCGACGTGCCCAGCTACCGCGTCAGCCAGTACGACATCATCGATGTCCGCCCGAAGTCGCTGCAGACCGTCCCGTTCCAGATCGCCAAGGAGCTCGTCGGCGATCGTCCGGTTCCGGGTTGGCTCCAGGTCGTGCCGTCGACCCTGCGTGTTCTCGTGCACAGCGTGCCCGAGCGTGCCCAGATCGATGTCCCGCTGACCGAGCAGCTCATCGTCGAGTTCTACTCGAAGTAACACCGCCCGACAGCAACAGCTGTTCGGTACACCCCTCGAGGCCGTCATATAGCGGGCGGCCAAAGGAGAGATCCACAGAATGCTCATCTCACAGCGACCCACCCTCACCGAGGAAGTCCTCGCCGAGAACCGCTCGAAGTTCGTCATCGAGCCGCTCGAGCCGGGCTTCGGCTACACCCTCGGCAACTCGCTGCGTCGTACGCTGCTCAGCTCGATCCCGGGTGCAGCCATCACCAGCATCCGCATCGACGGTGTCCTCCACGAGTTCACCACCGTGGCCGGGGTCAAGGAGGATGTCACCGACATCATCCTGAACCTCAAGGGCCTCGTGGTCAGCTCGGACGAGGACGAGCCGGTCACCATGTACGTGCGCAAGCAGGGTCCGGGCACCGTCACCGGTGCCGACATCGTGCCCCCGGCCGGTGTCACCGTGCACAACCCCGATCTGCACATCGCCACCCTGAACGACAAGGGCAAGCTCGAGATCGAGCTCGTCGTCGAGCGGGGCCGCGGATACGTCCCGGCCGTGCAGAACAAGGCGTCGGGTGCCGAGATCGGCCGCATCCCGGTCGACTCGATCTACTCGCCGGTGCTCAAGGTGACCTACAAGGTCGAGGCCACCCGTGTCGAACAGCGCACCGACTTCGATCGACTGGTGCTCGATGTGGAGACCAAGAACTCGATCAGTGCGCGTGACGCGCTGGCATCGGCGGGCAAGACCCTGGTGGAGCTGTTCGGCCTCGCCCGGGAGCTCAACGTCGAGGCCGAGGGCATCGAGATCGGGCCGTCGCCGGCCGAGGCCGACCACATCGCGTCGTTCAGCCTGCCGATCGAGGATCTCGAGCTGACCGTTCGTTCCTACAACTGCCTCAAGCGCGAGGGTGTGCACACCGTCGGCGAGCTGGTTGCACGGACCGAGTCGGATCTGCTCGACATCCGCAACTTCGGTCAGAAGTCGATCGACGAGGTCAAGGTCAAGCTGCACGCGCTCGGCCTGTCCCTCAAGGACAGCCCGGCCAGCTTCGATCCGTCGCAGGTCGCGGGTTACGACCCGGCCACCGGCACGTGGTCGGAAGACGCGTCCTTCGACGCCGATTCCGGTGAGGATTTCGCGGAGACCGAGCAGCTGTAGTCGCTACGACGCGGCGGTAGCTGTCACTGCCCAACCCTGACTTCCGCATCGAGTGATGCGGGGTCCTCCTAGGAGAAGACAATGCCCAAGCCCACCAAGGGTGCCCGCCTCGGCGGGTCGGCCAGCCACCAGAAGGCGATGCTGGCGAATCTCGCCACCTCGCTCTTCGAGCACGGCCGCATCACCACCACGGAAGCCAAGGCCAAGCGCCTGCGTCCGTACGCGGAGAAGATCATCACCCACGCCAAGGCCGGCAAGCTGGCCAACCGCCGTGAGGTGCTGAAGGACATCCGTGACAAGGACGTCGTGCACACGTTGTTCGACGAGATCGGCCCGTTCTTCGCCGATCGTCCCGGTGGCTACACGCGCATCATCAAGACGCTGCCGCGCAAGGGCGACAACGCCCCCATGGCCGTGATCGAGCTGGTGCGCGAGTCCACCGCGTCGAGCGAGGCCAGCCGCGCGACCCGCGTCGCCGCCTCCAAGAAGGCCGCCGAGGACAAGCTCGACGCCACCGAAGAGGTTGTCGCTGATACCGATTCGGCTGACGCGAACGTGGTGGAGGCCGTCGAGGCCGACGCCACCGATGCCGAGGTCGCCAACGCCGAAGCTGTCGCCGAGGCCGTCGACGACGAGTCCACCGCCGCGACCGCTCCCGATGCCGAGGCAGCCGGAGCCGACGTCGACGGTGAGAAGAAGTAGTCGACTGAGTCGAGAACCGCAGACCGAACCCGTCGGCGCCGATTCCGGTGCCGGCGGGTTCTGTCGTCTCCGCTTCGACATCTCGTACGACGGCACCGACTTCGCCGGATGGGCACGGCAGGTCGGCCAGCGCAGCGTGTGCGAGGAACTCGAGACGAGGTTGTCGACGGTCCTACGGGTGCCGGTGCGGCTGACCGTGGCGGGGCGCACCGACGCCGGTGTGCATGCGACCGGGCAGGTCGCACACGCCGCGGTTCCGCGGTCGGTGCTGGAGACCCGATCGATCGCCGGCGACCCCGCGACGCTCGTCGGGCGTCTCGCGAAGATGTGTCCCGATGACGTCCGGGTGACGGCCGTGCGCGTCGTCCCGGAGGAGTTCGACGCTCGGTTCTCGGCGCTGCGCCGGCATTACCGCTACCGGTTGACCGATGCACGGTGGGGTGCCGAACCGGTGGTCGCGCGGACGACCGCGACATGGCGTCGGCCGCTCGACGTCGACGCGTTGAACGCGGCATCGTCGGAGTTGCTCGGCCTGAACGACTTCGCGGCGTTCTGCCGTCGGCGGGAGGGTGCGACCACGATCCGGGAATTGCAGCGGTTCTCTTGGACTCGGGACGCCGAAGGAGTCCTCGTCGGCGAGGTGAGCGCGGACGCGTTCTGCTGGTCGATGGTGCGGTCGCTGGTCGGCGCGGTCGCGAGTGTGGGCGACGGCAGGCGCGACATCGACTGGTGCCGTGGGCTTCTCGAGGAGCGGGAACGCAGTAGCCAGGTACCCGTCGCCGAGGCCCGGGGTCTGTGCCTGGTCGGCGTCGACTATCCCGCCGACGACGAACTCGCCGCACGCAACACGGTGACCCGCGACGTGCGCGGGTCGACCGGTTGCTGCGGTGGGTGACCACCCGCCGTCTCGACGGCGACCCCGGAGTTGTTGTGACACAAGGAGGCCCCGGGGACCGATCCCCGGGGCCTCCTCGAGCGCAGCGGTCAGTTGCCCAGCTTGAGGCCGTTCTTGTCCCGAACACTGCCGGTCAGCATCATGATGCCGTCGACCAGCGCCCAGATGGCGACACCGAAGATGATGACGAACCCGATCAGGAAGATCGCGGTGATGTAGCCGAGGATCGTCAGGCCGAGTTGAATCGCGCCGGTGGTGTTGTCGCCGATGTAGAAGCGGCCGACGCCCAGGCTGCCCAGGAAGATCTGCAGCAGGCCGGCAACCAGCTTCGACTTGTCGGACAGCGGTTCGCCGGTGGCCGGGTCGCGGCCGTAGGGAGCAGTGGGGTCGGGAGCGCCGCCGTAGCCGTAACCGGGCGCCGCGGGATACCCGCCCTGCGGGGCTCCGTACTGCTGGGGTGCGCCGTACTGCTGCGGTGCCCCGAACTGCTGGTCCCCGTACTGCTGGTCGCCGTACTGCTGGGGTGCCCCGTACTGCTGGTCGCCGTATTGCTGGTCGCCGTACCGCTGGCTCCCGTACTGCTGGTCGCCGTACTGGGGATTGCCGACGCCGGGCTGCGAGGTCCCCGCGGTGCCGAACTCCGAACCCCCCGGCTGCTGGCCGGGGTCGGTGCCGTACGACGGCGAGGCGTCGGCCGGTGGCTGCTTGACGAACGGGTCGTGGGGCTTGTCGCCCGGGTTGTCTGGTGTGGTCATCGGGTGGTCCTCCTCGTGACTGGATGGAGCGGCGTGCTCATCTCGAACGTGCGGGCGGCTCAGGCGACGGTGGCCAGTTCGCGTGCGTAGTACACGCGACCGGACACATCGCTCATCGTCCAGGGCGACGTGGCGGGGATGTTGGTGACGTGCATCGCGCCGCCCGCGCCCCGGACCCGTACCTGGATGAAGCCCGTTGTGCGCCGTTCTTTCATCAGCAAGAACAGCAGACTCAGAAAGCAGATCAGAAAGAACCCGACCAGCGCCAGCACCAGGCCCGTCTGCGACATCTGTTCGGAGGACACGGACATGTCGGTGACCTCCCACTGCGAACCCGCGAGCGGGAACGTGCCCGACGGCGTGATCACGTAGTGCTGTGTGCACGTGATGTCACCGATGACCACGAGCGGCGGCTCGGGTAATGCTGCGGCACCCGCGTCGAAGAACGGCCCGGGCGGCGCGTAACCCATGCCGGGGCCCGGGAATTGGGCGGGAGCGGGCACGAAGCCGGGACTGGAGTCGTAGGCGTTCGGCTGATGCGGCAACGGACGGGTGCCGTCATTGCCATTCCCCGGGTACGTCATCCCGCAATGGTGGCATACGAGTGTGTGTTTCGGGTCAGGTGGCGTTGCGCTCGTCTCCGAAGGCCTCGAGCACCTCGTCGACGGTCTCGTCGTCGCCGACGAACTGCTCCGGATGGGCGCCCTCGGACATCAGATGCCGCCAGTTGAGCGGATCGAATTCCACCGGCGCGTGGCGCGCGATGAAGTCGATGACGATCCGGCAGAACCGTTCGGGGTCGTCGTGGAACGGGAAATGTCCTGAGCCGGAGAAGGTCTCGAACTCCGAGTGTGGGATCGCCGAGTGCGCCAGTTCGCCGTGGTGATGGGGGATCACGATGTCCCGGTCGCCCCACACGAGCAGGACCGGCAGGCGTTCGGTGAGGTAGCAGCGGTCGAGCATCGTGACGGACTGGCCGCGCCAGTCGACGACGGCGCGCAGGGTGCGGAGGAAGGCGGCCGACGCGGTGGGGTCGGCGAGCCCACCGAGGACCCGCATGAGGTCCTCGTGGTCGGCCAGTAGATGTTCGGGCGTGGCCGAGGACGGGAACAGGGGCGGCACCGGCGCGGCGACGATCGCTTTCGCGAGCGTCGTGAGACCAGGGATCACGCCGGGGACGCGGAGTACCGACAGCACCTGCGGGACGACGGGCAGCGAGAACAACCGCAGGGCGGGGTTGACGTCGCGGGTGACCCCGCCGGCCGCGACCAGCACCAGGCGCTCGACGAAGCGCGGGAACTGATAGCAGAACTGCATCGCGACGCCGCCGCCCAGGGAGTGGCCGACGACCGTCACCTTGCTGATCCCCAGGACGACGAGGAGGTCGCGCATGCCGTTGGCGAAGGCCGGCACCGAGTAGTCGGCGCGTGGCTTGTCCGATTCCCCGTGGCCGAGCAGGTCGGGTGCGATGACGGTGTAGTGCTGCGCGAGGATCGGGATGACCTCGTCCCACGTCGACGAGTTGTCACCGATGCCGTGGATGAGCAGCAGCGCCGGACCGCTGCCGGCGATCCGGTAGGCGCGCCGGTAGCCGTGGATGGTGTGGTACTCGATGCGGACGTCGGTGTCGGAGACCGGACGCAGCGTCGGACCGGACGTCGTGGTCGGGGACGGATCCCGGTGCTTGGTGGGCACTGTCTCTCCCCTCGGTGTCGCTCGGGCGGTGTCGGTCGCGTCCTCGCGACGGAGCGGTGGATGGCAACGGGCGTTGTCCCGCTAGTCGTCGAGTAAACCGCATCACCGGTCGTCGTGCGCGTCGGGTGCCGGGGTGCCGGCCGGACCTGGGTTGCCGGGATCTGAATGGTTGCCGACGCTTTGCCACGTCGCGACGGTCACCGGGCCCCGGCGGGTCGCTGCGCCACTAGTGTTGGATTCGATGAACCCCTTCGACATCGAGTCCTTCGTGGCCACCGGTGGCCTCATCGGACTCTGCGTGCTGATCTTCGTGGAGACCGGCATCCTGGTCGGGTTCATCTTTCCCGGCGACTCGGTGCTCTTCACCGCCGGCGTGTTCGCTGCGCAACCCGATCCCTTCGCACCGCTGTGGCTGTTGTGCCTGGCTGTGCCGCTGGCGGCGATCATCGGCGACCAGTGCGGCTACTTCATCGGCCGCCGTGTGGGGCGCGGGGTGGTCGAGGGCAAACTGATGCGCACCATCGGACCCGAGTATCTCGCCAAGACGAACCACTACTTCGACCGCTTCGGGCCGCTCACCGTGTTCTTCGGCCGGTTCATCGGGATCGTCCGCACCCTGACCCCGCTGGTCGCCGGCTTCAGCGGCATGCCACATCGGACGTTCACCCTGTTCAGTGTGCTCGGCAGTTTCACCTGGGCGGCCGGGATCATCCTGCTCGGCTACTTCCTCGGCAACATCCCGGTCATCCGCGACAACATCGAGATCTTCATCATCGCCTCCGTGTGCACGATCGTCATACCGACGTTCATCCACTTCGGTCGGCGCTGGCGGATCGCGCGCCGGGATCGGCGCGCCGAGACGCCTTGAGGCGAACCGCCGGTCCCTGATCCGAAAGAACAACAAAATCGCTGGTCTGAGGGGTGCAAGCGACGCCCTCCCTCTGCTCCCCTGAGGAGCGCCCGGAGCTCGCGGAAAGGCGCGACCAACCGCCGCTCCCTGAGGAGCGCCCGGAGCCTGCGGAAAGGCGCGACCAACCACCGGTCCCTGAGGAGCGCCCGGAGCCTGCGGAAAGGCGCGACCAACCACCGGTCCCTGAGGAGCGCCCGGAGCCTGCGGAGGGCGCGTCACGAAGGGTCGGCCCCGCGTCTCACCAGGTCCCGTCGGCCGCCCCCCGGAATCAGGGGTCGGTCAGCGGAGGAACGGCTCCTCCCGTTGTCCGGGGCCACCTGAGAAATCGTCGGCGATGGTCGCCGCGAGTTCGACGAACGATCGCTTCGTCGGCTTCGACATCAGTTCGAGGTCGACGTCCGCGCCTTCGGCGAGGTGGTCGTCGAACGGGATCTTGTGCACGGCGCGGCACCGCGTGAGGAAGTGCTGACCCAGCTGGTCGGTGTCGATGGTCGACGACCCGGGTCGCGACGAACTCAGGACGACCACGGCGCGCGAGACGAGGTGTCCGAAACCGTGCGCCTCCAGCCAGTCCAGGGTCGCGCCGGCGCTGCGGGCGCCGTCGAGAGCCGGGGAACTGACGAGGATGATCGTGTTCGCGAGGTCGAGGACCCCGTTCATCGCCGAGTGGCTCAGACCGGTGCCGCAGTCGGTGATGATGATGTTGTAGAAGCGCTGCAGCACGGTGATGACGCCGCGGTATTCCTCCTCGTTGAACGCCTCGGCCATCGCCGGATCTCGTTCGGAGGCAAGGACTTCGAGGCGACTCGGCGCCTGCGACGTGTGGGCCCGGACGTCTGAGTAGCGGTAGACGTTCTCATCGGCGAGCAGGTCGCGGACGGTCGACCGGGTCTGCTGCGGAATGCGCTGTGCGAGCGTACCGAGGTCGGGATTGGCATCGACGGCGATGACGCGGTCGCCCCGCAGGGAGGCGAACGTCGAGCCGAGGCCGACGGTGGTCGTCGTCTTGCCGACTCCGCCCTTCAGCGACAGCACGGCGATCCGATAGTCGCCCCGGACCGGCCGGTTCACCCGTTCGAGCAGCTGCTGATATTCGATGTCGCCCTGCGACTCACCGGGATTGATCGCGCCGGCCGACAGCGTGTGCACCGCACGACGCCAGCCGCGACTCGGTGCGCGACGGGCCTTTCGGATGAGGGCCACCTCGTCGAGCGAGGGGCCTCCCGACGGTGGCCCGTACCCGTGCTGCATCGGCTGCCCGGGAAAGGCGGGGGCGGGACCGGGGCCCATCGGAGCGGGGCCCGCGTACGGCGGAGGTTGATGGCCGGCGACCGGAGTCGGTGGCATCCCCGGCTGGGCGGACCACGCGGGAGCGGACTGGGGAGCCGGCGGGGCGGGCGGCACGATCTGCGGCGAGGCGGGGTGCGGCGGCATTCCGGATGACGGTGCCGGGCCGGTGACGTGCCCGGGTCCGAGGTTGTGGGGTCCGAAGTGGTCCGGCCCCGGGACGGGAGGGGCCTGCGGCGGCCACGGGGGAGCGACCGGGTTCTCGGCCGGTGAGATCTCGGGACGCGACTCCGGCGGAGCGGGCCCGTCGTGAGGATGCGGACCGGCGGGCGTGGGCCCGGGGCGGTCGGCGGCGCCGGCATGGTCGGCGGGCGGACGGACGGCGGCGGGATGGTCGGGCGGTGGCGCGGACCGGTTTTCGAAGTCCGGCCGCGGGGGCATCGTCTCGCGGGCCGGTGATGCGCTGTCCGGGCGTGCGGACGGTCCCCGGGGTGCGGGCGCCGCGGGTGCTGCAGCCGGCGGCTGTTGTGGAGCGGCGGTCGGCGGAGCGAACTGCAGCCAGGGCGGCGGCGCCGGGGCGTCGGCATCAGGGCTGCCGGGCCCGGTTCCGTCCGGTCTCGTCGGGTTCTCGTACGTCATCGGGGAATCCTCTGGTCAAGCGGCCGGGCGCCGATCGCGTTGCGGCGAGTTCGGCGAGGCGTGCAGCGATCCACCCCGTTTTGTCGATCGACCCCGGCTGCGTCCTGCGGCAGTCTACCCAAGGTCCTCGACCTGGTCCGGACGACGTCCACAGGGCCGTCTCGAGGACACGCGTTCGGCATAGTGCATCTCTGGTGTGGTGGGGCCGAACCGAGTATGGCACTATGCAGGCACTCAACACATGTGCGCAGCGGGGTGCGCGGTTCCTCACGGATCCGTATGTGGGAGGTCTGGTTCCGTCGAACGAAAATTCGATGGAACCGGAAGGGGCCCCGGCTGCGTCATATTCGGCGTGAAGGGGGTGCAGCTTTCCATGACCTACTCCGACGATCCTCGGGATCTCGTCGACGGTGATCCCGACGACCCGTGGGCGGTGTTGCACGAGTTCGTGACCGCGCGGTCACGGTCGGGCGGGCTCGGCGTCCGGACCACCGCGCAAGGTCTTCCGGTGGCGGTTCGTATCGAGGCGTCCGAACTCGACAAGGATCCGGCTCTGCTCGCCAGCGACATCCTCCGACTCTGTCAGCAGGCGGCGATGTCCGCCGGTATCCGGCTCCGCGAGAACCTGCTCGCCGCCGGCATCGACCGAGACCTCGTGCAGGAGATGCAGTTGCCCCGCCCGGACGATCTCGCACGAGCCGAATGGCGCGACGACGAGGAAGCCGACGCGCCCGCGTCGTGGTTGCAGCGATGACCTGGGGGATGGACGAACTCGAGGCGCGCGCGCAACGGCAGCTCGACGGCCTGCACGGGTTTCAGGAGAAGCTACGCGCGATCTCGGTCCGGGAGACGTCGTCCGACGGGCTGGTCACCGCCGAGGTGGACGGCAAAGGCGCGCTCATCGACCTCGAATTCGCGTACGGCGCCAACGAACTCGGCGCGAGCCGGCTGGCCGACCAGGTCGTGACGACCGCCGCGCTGGCCGCACAGAAGGTCTACGCCCGGATCGCCGCGGTGACCGAGGAGTTCAACGAGTCGTTCGGCGACATGCTGGCCGCTCGTCCGGCCGAATGACGGACCCGGCCGACATGACACCGATCCATCAGACTGACACCCACGAGGGGGTTCGAGAATGACGAACGTCAAGGTGACGCCGGAGGTGCTCGAGGGCTTCGCCGCCACGAACGCCGCGATGGCGACCGCCGTCGGCACCGCCGGGTCGATCGACGCCGCGGCCAACACCGCGGCGATGGTCCCCGTCTTCGGGCTCATCGGGCAGGAGTTCCTCGCCGCGTTCATCGCTGCGCAGGCCAGTCACCTCATGTCGGTGGGGCAGCTCGCGGCCGTCCATGCCGCCACCGCGGCGTCGACTGCGGCGGGTCTCGCCGAGTTCGAGGGCACCGATGCCGCCAGTGCCGCAGCCATCCGTTCGGTGCTGTGACGGTTCCACCGCTACCGGGCATCCCGGATGTGCCTGCCCTGAATCACATGACGGTGCAGGAGATGATCGAGGCGACCCCGCTCGGCCCTATCCTCGACCGCACGGTCGCCGACGTCCTGGGCGGACTGGGTCTGCCTCCGCTGCCGGTGCTGCCCCCGTTGCCGCCGATGCCGGGACTGCCACCGCTGCAGCCACCGAACCTGGACATGTTCATCAAACCGATGACCGACCTGCTGGGCGGTTTCGGCACCGGTGACCTCTCGGGTGGCGGCTTCGACCCGACCGTCATCTTCGAGAGCCTCACCAAGGTGCTCGAGACGTCGATGACGATGGGGCAGAGCGCACTCAAACTCGCCGACCAGCTGTGGGCAGGGCAGGGCGCGGTGAGCGCCGGCGCCAAGACCGCCGAGGCGGGGGCGAACAGTTCGGCTCTGGCCACGCAGGGGTCGGGGATCTCGTTGGATACCAAGACGGCGGCCGCGATCGTGGCAAAGGGACTCGCAGTCGTGCAGGGGATCATCGCGGCGACGGTCGCGAAGATCACCGGCTTCGCGGTACCGATGATGATGGGACCGGCGGTCGGCGCAGGCTTCGCAGCTGCGGCCGGGTTCGCCTCCGTCGGACTGTCGCAGGCGACCGCCGCGGTCGCGGTGACCCGGGCCGAACTACTCGGCCCGACGACGGCGATGGCCGTGAACGGTGCCCCGGTCGCCGTCACCGGTGCACCCACCGCGGGCGCGGGACAATCGCCGTTCACGCTGGCCAGTTCGATCCTCGACGTCGTGTCGCCGGCGATGTCGACGGCCACCGAACTGCCCACCTCGCTGATGCAACCGATCAGCAAGATGCTGAATGTCGAACACGGTTCTCCCGCCGTCGTCCCGGCTGCGCTGTCGCCGAAGTCGAAGGGCGCGGGCGGCGGTGGTGGTGGCGGGGGAGGAGGCGGTGGCGGTGGCATCGCAGGCGTGGGCGGAATAGCGACGCCGCTGGGCGCTTCGCGGCCGACCGTCCCGACGAACTTTAACCTCGGCGAACCCGCGCTCGGTGCATCGACGACCGCCAGGCCTGTGACGGCGCCTGCCGCGATGCCGATGGGTGGCGCACCGATGGGCGGTGCCCCGATGGGTGCCGCGGGCGCGCGGGGCGCGGGCGCCGCGGACGACCAGCACTCGGTACCCGACTATCTCGTCACCGAGGACAACGGCCGTCGCGTGGTCGGTGAGTCGCCCGAGGTCGCGCCAGCGGTCATCGGCCATGAGGAAGCCGCAGAACCCGATCCCAGCCCGGACATCGAACTGCGACTGGGCGTGCCCGGTCCGAAACGAAACGAGGAAGTATGAGCAACTCGCAACTCCGCGTCGAACCCGCCGAACTGGTCTCGGCGGCAAGCGACCTCGACCGGATCGCCGATCGCCTGGAGCACGCGCTCACCGCCGCCGGTCGGGCGTTGCCCGTGGCCGCGCAGGGTCGCGATGAGGTCTCGACCGCAGCTGCCGAGAGTTTCACGACGGTGGCCGAGAAGTTCGAAACCGACGCGGCGACGGGAGTTCTGGAGATGCGGAAGATCGCCGCCGTACTCCGCGCGCAGGCCGCCGGCTTCATCGAGGGCGATGCCGAGGCGTCGGACGCCTTCCGGGTGGCGCTGTAGCAGAGCGCGAACCGCCTGCGTAGCAACATCATTCCGCTCACACATCCACAATCCGCCGGCATCGAAGGGAGGCGCTCGTGATCGGCTTCACCGGAGTCAACTGGGACACCCGCCCGACCGAACAGCTCGCCGCCGACCTCGGCGCCGGTCCCGGGCCCGCGCCGCTGGCGGAAGCTGGCCTGGCCTGGGCCGCTCTCGCCGCGGAGGTCGGGGAAGCCGGTGTCGAGTACGCCGCCGTGCTGGCACGCCTGGGGGCACATTGGCAGTCCGCCCACACCAGTGCGGCTTTCGAGAAGCTGACCCGGCTGGCCCCGTGGTTCGCCGAAGTCGCGACCGAGGCGGCCGAGAATGCCACACGCGCCGAAGCCCAGGCCGCGGCGATCACGGTCGCGCGGTTGAACATGCCCGACCTCGCCGAGGTCGACGTCGTCGAGAAACTGCACGAGATCGCAACCACCGCCACCGCGGTCGCACCGATCATCGCCGGTGCGGCCGCCCAGGCCGAGCGTGCGGTCGCGCACCAGCGAATGCGGGCTGCCCGTGTGATGCAGACGTACGAGAATGCCACCGAACCTGTTGCCGCGCCGTGGGAATCGGCGAAACCCGCACCGGGACTCGTGTCCGGTGACGCGCTCGCTGCCGAGCAGGCGGCGGCGGCCCGCGCGGCCGCGCCACCTCCGACCCCGGCGCCGGCCGCGCCTCTGGGTGCGGCGATGCCCGCGGGCATCGGGGGAGTGTTCCTGCCGCCGCCCGAGAAGCTGAAGTACGCACCGACGATCGTCGCGAGCGGACCATCGCAGGTCGCCGCCGCGACGTCCGGCGGCGGTCCGGGGACGTCGGCCCCCGGCATCGGCCCCGGCGTACCGCCGCCGGTGGCTCCGGGTGTCGCCACGGCGGACCGCGGTTCGGTCGTCCGCACCGTCGGCGCCGATGCCGCCGAACTGGACTCGTCCGACCCTCCGTCCTCGGTGGCGACCGAATCCACGGAACAGTCGACCTGGGCCGAGCTGGCCACGTCAGATCGCCCTGCTGCGCATTATGTCTCGGCGCCAGACGGGCATGGTAGTCCCGACGTCGATCCGCGCTATCTGTCGGAGACGCTGATGCTCGGCAATCCGGGTGAACGCCGATGATGCCGATCACGCACGACGCCGGGATGACGTTCGACGCCGCAGTCCTGTGCCGGCTCGGCGAACGTTTCGGAGTCCAGACCTGGCCGGTCGTCCTCGATCTCGAGAACGCCGCCGTGGAGTCCGGCGCCGGCACCGAATCAGCCCAGGCCGACCCCGACGCGGTGATCGCGGCGCTCGAACTCGTCGAGCACGGTGAGCCCACACCGTGGGCGTCGACGGTGCTACGGGTGCTGGCGCAACCGCAGCGTGAGATCGAGATCCGCTCCTACATTGACGACGCGGTTCGCCGAATTTGTGTGGCGCGCAACGGCCACGACCACGTACTCGTGACGCGGACGGGCCGTCGCGTCGACGTCACGGTCGTCGATGTCGCCGACGTCGAGGCTCTTGCCGCGGTCGTGCGGGCTCAGTTCGACGCTCTCGAATCCGGTGCGGCGCCAGCTGAATTCACGGCCTTCTCGGCTCCGTCCGACGAGGTCGTCGACCGGCTCGGCCGTTGTCGGGCCGGCACCGAGACGACCGACGCCCTGCACGCGCTCGGCGCCGCACCGGCCGATGCCGTCGTCGTCTCGGCAGGGTTCGCGTCGTGCCGGACCCGCACCGAGGTCGTCGCCTCGATGAACGAGGACGGACGATTCGCTCAATCTTCTGGAGCTGTCGCGATTTTCGACACCGAACGGGGTCGAATCGTGTCCAGTCCCAGCAAGTCCCCGGACGGTCGGGTGTGGACCACCTTCTCGCCGGGAACGGGTCATCGAATCGCACAGGCGGTCAGCCTGTTGATAGAGACCCTGCCCGACGGGAAATGGATGCCATGATCCGCATCGGGGGATTCCGCGGAACAGACCGCCGCGGGAATCAACTGTCAGGGGTATCTGTGTCACGGATACCAACGGGGGCATCGCCAAACGGTGCCGTTACACAGGAGGAGCACTCATGCTGAACTTGCCCGGAGCAGGCGGCGGCGCCGGCGTCACCGTGAACGTCGCGGACGGACAGGCCACCGCAGCCAAGGTCGGCAGTCTCGTCGAGGACATGAAGACTGTCATCAACCAGATTGCCCAGCACGCCGGAAACGCCATACCCACGTGGCAGGGCTCGGCCGGTGTCGCGTTCGACGGCACGCACACCGACTGGAACAAGGCCGCGCTGACCATGAACCAGCTGCTGGAGCAGATCAAGACCCAGCTCACCAACGGCTTCGCCGGCTACGAGGACCAGGACGCGGCTGCCGCGCGCGGACTCAACACCAGCGTCTGACACCGGTCCGCATCCCGAACCTCACGTTCTGCGAAAGGAACCCACCATGAACGGCTCCATCAATTACGACTTCGCCGCTCTCGGCGATCTCAGCGGCGGCCTCCGGGCTGCCTTCACCCGGCTCGAGGACCTGAACTCGCAGCTCAAGGCGCAGGTCGCCGCCCTTGACGGGAACTGGAACTCCCAGCAGGCCAAGGCCGCCTACGTCGACGCGCAGGGTGCCTTCGATCGGATCTTCACCCAGTCCCGTGACTCGCTGACCGCGCTGGAGCAGGGTGTCAGCAACGCCAGCCGCGTCATGCAGGACACCGACGCAGCGATCGGAACGGGTTTCCGCGGTCTCGTCTGACCGCCGACCGATACGTAGCCCGACGTCAGGACGGGGACCCCACGGCCGTGCGCCGGGGTCCCCGTTCGCGTTCGGGCGCGCCGTCTGCCAACGCCCGCGGGAGTCCCGCTTCGTGCGATAGCGTCGACGTCTACAGACCTCGCGGCACCCGTGCCCCGAGGGCGCAGATCTCGACGAGGAGGTAAGCGGTGGCATCTGCCAAGACCGTCGGAGGTGGTCGGGAGCAGTTCACCCGGAACTCCGGCTTCATCTTCGCCGCAATCGGTTCCGCAGTGGGCCTCGGCAACATCTGGCGCTTCCCGGGCGTCGCGTACGAGAGCGGCGGTGGCGCGTTCCTCATCCCGTATCTGGTCGCCCTGCTGACCGCGGGCATTCCCGTGCTGTTCCTGGACTACGCGGTCGGGCACCGCTTCCGCGGCACCGCACCCTTGTCGTTCCGGCGCATCAAGAAGCCGGTCGAGACGCTCGGCTGGTTCCAGACCGGTCTGCTGTTCGTCATCGGCGTCTACTACGCGGCGGTCATCGCGTGGGCGGCCAGTTACTTCGTCTTCTCGTTCAACCAGAGCTGGGGCGACGACCCGGCTACCTTCTTCACGCAGGACTACCTCCAGGTCGGTGATCCGGGTGTCTCGACGACCATCGTCGGCGGCGTCGCACTGCCCCTGGTCATCGTGTGGCTCGCGGTGCTGGCCGTCCTGGCGCTCGGTGTCGCGAACGGCATCGAGAAGGTCAACATCGTGTTCATCCCGTTGCTGTTCATCGGGTTCACCGGTCTGGTGATCCGGGCGATCACCCTGCCCGGCGCCGCCGACGGGCTTAACGCCCTCTTCACCCCGCAGTGGGCCGCTCTGAAGGACCTCGACGTGTGGATCGCGGCCTACAGCCAGATCTTCTTCTCGTTGTCGATCGCGTTCGGCATCATGATCGCCTATGCGTCGTTCCAGCGACGCAGGGCCAACATGACCAGCTCGGGTCTGGTCGTCGCGTTCGCCAACTCCTCGTTCGAGATCCTCGCCGGCATCGGCGTGTTCTCGGCGCTCGGATTCCTGGCCTACCAGCAGCAGGTGGCCGTCTCGGATCTCGAGGGCCTGACCGGTCCGATCCTGTCCTTCGTCACGTTCCCGGCAGTCATCTCGGAGATGCCGGGCGCCGCGTTCTTCGGGGCCTTGTTCTTCGGCTCGCTCGTGATCGCGGGCTTCACCTCGCTCATCTCGCTGATGATCGGTGTGTCCGGTGCGCTCCAGGACAAGTGGGGCATCAGCCGCACCAAGGCGGCGGTCGGCGTCTCCGGCATCTGTGGCCTGATCTCGATCGCCCTGTTCTCCACGACCTCGGGCCTGATCGCCCTCGACACGGTGGACATGTTCGCCAACAACGTCGGCGTCGTCGCGTCGGCGATCATGATGACGGTCATCCTCATCTGGGTGCTCCGCCGCGGAGACATGCTGCGCCAGCACCTGAACGCCGTCTCGACGTTCAAGGTCGGCAAGATCTGGCTGGCGCTCGTCGGGGTCGTGGCGCCGATCTTCCTCACGATCATGCTGGTGCAGAAGGTGTGGTCGGTCATCGACGAGGGATACGAGGGATACCCGACGTGGTACCTCGGCGTCTTCGGCTGGGGCACGATCGCGCTGGTCGTCGTGGCTGCGGTGCTGCTCACCCTGCCGTCCTGGAAGGGCCGGGATCAACCGGACTTCCTACCGTGGCCACCGCTGGCCGACACCGGCCGCACTTCCGGCCCGTCCACGAAGGAGACCGTCCGATGAGCGGTATCGCCATCGTCATGCTCATCGTGTCGATCACCATCGTGTGGGGTGGGCTCGTCGCGAGCATCGTGTTCCTTCGTCGTCGGCCCGAGGTGGAGGACTTGGCAGAGGATCCGGACATGGTCCGGGAGGACGCCGACCGCGCGGCCCGGCCCCACCCCTCGCGCGACACCTGAGGCCCCGGAGCACCTGCCCCTCGGAACCGCCCGGTCGTTCGGTTAGCCTGGATCGAACGCATTCGCGCCCGCATCGACGGGCGCCCGACGCGAACGACAAGGGGATCAAGTGACGACTGCTCAGGACGAGCTGAAGGCCGACAGCCGCAACGGAATCGACTACAAGGTGGCCGACCTGTCCCTCGCGGACTTCGGCCGCAAGGAGATCGAGCTCGCCGAGCACGAGATGCCCGGACTCATGGCGCTTCGACGCGAATACGCGGACGTGTTGCCGCTCAAGGGAGCTCGTATCTCCGGCTCGCTGCACATGACCGTGCAGACCGCGGTCCTCATCGAGACCCTCACCGCGCTCGGCGCCGAGGTGCGATGGGCGTCGTGCAACATCTTCTCCACCCAGGATCACGCGGCCGCGGCGATCGTCGTCGGGCCCAACGGCACGCCGGACGAGCCGAAGGGTGTGCCGGTCTTCGCCTGGAAGGGCGAGACCCTGGAGGAGTACTGGTGGGCGGCCGAGGAGATGCTCACCTGGCCCGGTGAACCGGCCAACATGATCCTTGACGACGGTGGCGACGCCACGATGCTGGTGCTCCGCGGCGCCGAGTTCGAGAAGGCCGGCGTGGTCCCGCCCGCGGAGGACGATCACCCCGCCGAGTACAAGGTGTTCCTCGAACTGCTGCGCAACCGGTTCGAGACGGACAAGGGCAAGTGGACCGCGATCGCCGAGTCGGTCCAGGGCGTCACCGAGGAGACCACCACCGGTGTGCTGCGGCTGTACCAGTTCGCCGCCGCCGGCGACCTCGCGTTCCCGGCGATCAACGTCAACGACTCGGTCACCAAGTCGAAGTTCGACAACAAGTACGGGACCCGCCACTCGCTGATCGACGGCATCAACCGCGGCACCGATGTCCTCATCGGCGGCAAGAAGGTGCTGATCTGCGGCTACGGCGACGTGGGCAAGGGATGCGCGGAGTCGCTGGCCGGCCAGGGCGCCCGCGTCCAGGTCACCGAGATCGACCCGATCAACGCGCTGCAGGCGCTGATGGACGGCTTCGACGTCGTCACCGTCGAGGACGCGATCGGCAACGCCGACATCGTCATCACCTCGACCGGCAACCTAGGCATCATCACCCTCGAGCACATGCGGGCGATGAAGCACCAGGCGATCCTGGGCAACATCGGCCACTTCGACAACGAGATCGACATGGCCGGCCTCGAGCGGTCGGGTGCCAAGCGCATCACCGTCAAGCCGCAGGTCGACCAGTGGATCTTCGAGAACGGCAAGTCGATCATCGTGCTCTCCGAAGGCCGTCTGCTCAACCTCGGCAACGCGACCGGTCACCCCTCGTTCGTCATGAGCAACAGCTTCTCGAACCAGGTCATCGCGCAGATCGAACTCTGGACGAAGAACGACGAGTACGACAACGAGGTCTACCGCCTGCCCAAGCACCTCGACGAGAAGGTGGCCCGCATCCACGTGGAGGCGCTCGGCGGCAAGCTCACCAAGCTCACCAAGGAGCAGGCCGAGTACATCAACGTCGATGTCGAGGGGCCGTACAAGCCCGAGCACTACCGCTACTGACCGGGGGTTCGAAAGCCGGGTTCCCGAAGTCAGGTTCCGATGTCGGGTTCGGCGTCGGGGCAGTAGATCCACGAACCCTCCTCCTTGAGGAAGCGCTCGTTCGACTTCTCCGATGCCGTTCTCTCCGTGCCCTTCTCGAGGTGGGACACGACCTCGGACTGGGCGACGTTCCCGTCGAAGACCGTGTCGAGGAAGCCGTCGAGAACGATGTCTCCGCCGTCGGCAGGGGGTACGCCGGTGATCCGGTCGCGGGACTGGGTGCAGACCGCGGCGCGCATGCGCGCGACGTCGCGCTCGTTGCGGGCGGTGATGTAGGCGAGCAACGCCGCCCGGATCTCGGAGAGGGCGGTGTAGTCGGTCGATCCCGGCTCCGACCCGCTCTCGCTCGGCGACGGGTCGTCGGAGGCGGAGGTCGGGCCCGACGTCGCGCTCGACGAACCGGCGACCACCGTGTCGTCCGACGACGATCTGGTCACCACCACCGTGAGGACCAGGGCGATCACCGCGACGACCGCGACGCCGCCGAGCACCCAGGCGACGATCACCCCGGTGTTGCCACGCGGCGGCGGGCCGGGCGGACCCCCGAAGCCGGGGGTCCCGGGCCCGGAGGGACCGTACTGTCCCGGGGCGAACGGGGGGCGGCCGTACGGGGCGGGCGGAGGGCCGTATCCCGCCGGGCGTTGCGGACCGGGTACTGGTTGCCGACCCGGGCCGTACTGCTGACCGGGACCCTGTTGACCGGGGCCCTGCCTGCCGGGACCCGGCGGGCCCGAACCGTGAGGACCCGGGCCCGGCCGGCCGGGGCCCGGGGGACCGTACGGCGGCGGTCCACCACCTGGTGGCGGTGGCTGATAGGTCATGAAACGCCCTTCAGAATCGGTGGTCCCAGGCTATCGAAAGGGCGCCGCGAGGTCATCGGACGCGTCATTCGGTCGGTGCTGTCCGGTCGGTACGGAGCTCGTCGGCCAGGCCTGCGACATCCTCACCGTCGAACAGGTGCCAGGGCGACATCCAGGCGTCCTCGGCGAGTTCGCGGTAGACGGCGTCGACCCGGCGCTGCAGGGCGTCGTCGCGTTCGTAGGCGTCCCGGGCTCGCGCCGCGTCCTGGTCGGCGCGCGATGCCGCACGCTGCATCGCGACCTCCGGTGACACCCCGAGCAGGACATGGCGATCGGGGACCGGCATGTCGAATCGGCCGAACTCCAGGTCGACGACCCACCGCACCATCTCACCGCCGGCGCCCTGCTCCAGACGTGCGGCGTTGTAGGCGGCGTTGGACGCGACATAGCGGTCCAGGATCACGATGTCGTGGGCTTCGGTGGCGGCGTGGATGTCCTCGACCGCTCCGGCCCGGTCGAGCGCGAACAGCAGTGCCATCGCGTACACGCTGTCGCGTAGGTCACCGTGCGAACCGTGGAGCGCTTCGGCCGCGATGTCGGCGGTCGCCGACCGGCCGTAGCGGGGGAAGGTGAACGTCGCGACCCGGAGTCCGGCCGCTGACCATCGGTCGATCAGACCGGTGACCAAGGTGTTCTTGCCGGCGCCGTCGAGTCCTTCCACGGCTATCAATTGACCCACGCCGGGGAGTCTAGGTGGTGGGACCAAACGGGTCAGAACGTCCGTCCCGGCGCGTCGATCACCACGGTTTCATCACGGTGATGTCACCATTGACAACATGAAGCCCCGCATCCTCGTCGTCGACGACGACGCCGCACTCGCCGAGATGCTGACGATCGTGTTGCGCGGCGAGGGTTTCGAGCCCTTCGTGGTGGGCGACGGCACACAGGCTCTGACCGCGGTCCGGGAGATCCGTCCCGATCTGGTGCTTCTCGACCTCATGCTGCCCGGCATGAACGGCATCGACGTCTGCCGTGTGCTGCGTGCCGATTCGGGTGTGCCCATCGTGATGCTGACGGCGAAGTCCGACACCGTCGATGTGGTGCTGGGCCTGGAATCCGGCGCCGATGACTACATGGTCAAACCGTTCAAGCCGAAGGAGCTGGTCGCCCGGGTGCGTGCGCGCCTGCGCCGGACCGACGAGGAACCGGCCGAGCTGCTGTCGATCGGCCCGGTGGAGATCGACGTGCCCGCCCACAAGGTCACCCGCGATGGCGTGCCGATCTCGCTGACCCCGCTCGAGTTCGACCTGCTCGTCGCGCTCGCGCGCAAGCCCCGTCAGGTGTTCACCCGCGATGTCCTCCTCGAACAGGTGTGGGGATACCGGCACCCGGCGGACACTAGACTCGTCAACGTGCATGTCCAGCGGTTACGCGCCAAGGTCGAAACCGACCCGGAGAATCCCGAGGTCGTCCTGACGGTGAGGGGGGTCGGCTACAAGGCCGGCCCGCCGTGATCGGTCGATCTCGACGACGGGTCAACAGCACTCTCGGACGCTTCACCCGCACCGCCGGCGCTGTCGGACGTGCCTTCGGGCACATCTGGCGGCGCTCGCTGCAGTTGCGGGTCGTGGTGTCCACGTTGGTGCTGTCGGTCGTCGTTCTCCTCATTCTCGGCTTCGTCCTCGTCACCCAGATCACCGACCGGTTGCTCGACGTCAAGCTGGCGGCGGCGACCGAGGAGATCGATCGCGCCCGCATCTCGGTGGAGCGCGATCTGTCGAGCGGCGCGGGCAACATGTCCGTCCAGAACCGTTTGCGTCAGACGCGGTCCCTGCTCACCGACCGGGACGCCGACACCGGGCAGGCGTCGGGTGCCGTCGGTGCCTTCGACACCGTCCTGCTGGTACCGGGCGGCTCCGACAACGGGGTCGCGAGCGGCGTCGGGCCGACGGCCGAGGTGCCGTCGAACCTGCGGGACATGGTCCGCGGCGGTCAGGTGGCCTACCAGTACACCCAGGTCCCCGACGGGACGGGGGGTCGGGCGCCGGCGCTGATCGTCGGCAGTCCCACGAACGCCTCGGTGCCCGGCCTCGAGTTGTACCTGGTGTTCCCGTTGACCGCGGAACAGAACACGCTCGACCTCGTCCGCGGCACGCTGCTGACGGGCAGCATCGTGCTACTCGGTCTGCTGGCCGCGATCGCGTGGCTCGTGTCGCGTCAGGTCGTCATCCCGGTGCGGTCGGCGTCGCGGATCGCGGTGCGGTTCGCCGACGGCCGACTGAAGGAGCGAATGCCGGTCCGCGGTGAGGACGACATGGCCCGGCTCGCGATGTCCTTCAACGACATGGCCGAGAGCCTGTCCAAGCAGATCACCCATCTCGAGGAGTTCGGCGGACTGCAGCGGCAGTTCACCTCCGACGTCAGCCACGAACTGCGTACACCGCTGACCACCGTGCGGATGGCCTCCGACGTGCTCTACGAGGGCCGCGAGGATCTCGACCCGGTCCGCAAGCGGTCGGTGGAACTGCTGGACAAGGAACTCGACCGCTTCGAGACGTTGCTCAACGAGCTCCTGGAGATCTCGCGTCACGACGCCGGCATGGCCGAGCTGGCCGCCGAGCGGATGGACATGGCCATCCCGATCGACGGTGCCCTGGCCACCGTCGGTCACCTCGCGGAGGAGACCGGCACCGAGCTCGTCCTCGATCTCCCGGCCGAACCCGTCCTGGCCGAGATCGATCCGCGTCGCGTCGAACGCATCCTGCGGAACCTGCTCGCCAACGCCATCGATCACGGCGAACGGAAACCGGTGACGCTCACCATGCGTTCGGATGGTGACGCGGTGGCCATCACCGTGCGCGATCAGGGCATCGGACTGCGGCCGGGGGAGGAGAAGCTGGTGTTCAACCGGTTCTGGCGATCCGACCCGTCGCGATTCCGGCGCTCGGGCGGTACCGGCCTCGGCCTGGCCATCAGCATCGAGGACGCCCGCCTGCACCAGGGGCGCCTCGAGGCGTGGGGTGAACCGGGCAAGGGCGCGTGCTTCCGGTTGACGTTGCCGCTCGTGCGCGGGCACAAGGTCCTCGGTTCGCCGCTGCCCCTGAAGTCGGTGGGCACCCTGCAGCGCACATCCGCGCCCAGGACGGGTGGGCGCGCCGCGGGCCCGGGAGCGGGTGCCGAATGATGCGGTCATCCCGGTCCGGCCGCGCCGTCCTGGCGCTGGCGCTCGGCATCGCGGCGCTGCTGCTGGTCACCGCGTGCGGGGCGATCCCCAACGACTCGTCTCCCCAGCCGATCAAATCGTTCGAACGGGAGGGCGCGACCAACGCCGTCCCGGTGCCCCAGGCCGACATGGATCCCGAGGCCCTGGTGCGGGCCTTCCTGAAGTCCACCGTCGATCCCGACTCGGCGCATCGGTCGGCGCGCGCCTTCCTGACCTCGGTCGCCTCGCAGCAGTGGGACGACCGCGGCGACGCGCTGATCGTCGACGAGATCAACACCTTCGTCGACCAACGCAACGAGGACTCGGTGCGGATGCGGCTCATCGGCGACAACGTCGGGACCCTCAAGTCCGACGGTCAGCTGCTGCCGGCCTCGGGACGGGTCGAGACCAGCATCAGCCTCACCCGCTCGGGAGACCAGTGGCGCATCGACGGGCCCCTGCCGAACGGCACGATGATCGACCGGGACCAGTTCGACAGCACCTACCGGCCGGTCTCGCTGTACTACAGCGACCGCACCGGGCGCCGGCTCGTCCCCGACCCGCGCTGGCTCTACGCGGGACAGGCGACCGACCCGACCGTGCTGGTGAACCGGTTGATCGCGGGACCCGCGTCGGACCTCGCGGCGGCAGTGGACAGCGGCTTCCCCAACGGAGCCGCACTGCGGGGTCCGGTCGTCGGCCTCGCCGGGGGCGGCGTACGTGTGGATCTCGACGGCATCGGGAGCGCCCCCGCGCGGGATCGCAATCTGCTGGCGGCGCAGATCATCTGGACGCTCGACGGCGCCGACATATCCGGGCCCTACGTCATCGACGCCGACGGCGCGCCGCTGGCGGCCGAACGCGCCTCCGGATGGCAGACCACCGACGTGCGGGCCTTCGATCCGAACTCTGTGCCGACCACCGATGTCGGGCTCAACATCGTCACGGGCGGCGCGTTGCGGGCGGTGACCGACACCGCGACCGTGCCGGTGCAGGGGCCGCTCGGGTCGGCGCGCGATCTGCGGTCGGCGACCATCTCCGACAACGGGGCGCGGGTGGCCGCGGTCCGGAGTCTGTCCGGACCCGAGCGCAGGCTCGAACTGGCGATCGGCGACTACGGCGGGGACGTCGGACCGATCGTCGGCGGGTCGTCGATCACCCGGCCGTCGTTCGGCTCCGACGAGAACACCGTGTGGGTCGTCGTCGACGGCAAACCGATCCAATGGCAACGCGACGACGACGGTACCGCCACCGTGCCCGTCGAGGCTTCGGCGATCCCGACGGTCGCGCGAGGCGCGATCACCGAGATGCAGGTGGCCCCGGACGGTGTGCGCACCGCACTGGTCGTCGGCGGACAGATCGTCTTCGCGGTGCTGTCGACCAACACCGAGGGCCAGGTCTCGCTGACCAGCCCGCGGATCGCGGCCTACAACATCGGCAACCGCGCGGTCTCGGTGGACTGGGCGTCGCCGACGACGCTGATGATCGCGCGCGAGGCACCCGAGTCGCCGGTCGTGCAACTGTCGATCGACGGCACCCCGGCGGTTGGCCTGCTGAGCGGCAACGTGTCACCGCCGGTGCGGGCGGTCGTCGCCAACGCCTCGACGATCTACGTGGGCGATCAGCGCGGTGTGCTGCGACTCGGCAGCAGCAACGGCCAACCCGACCAGTACTGGACCGAGGTCGAGCCGGCGATGATCGAGGGCGCGATCCCGGTCCTGCCCTGAAATCCGAGCCGCTACCGTCAGGCAGCCGAGAGCACGACGACCGCCGCGACGTCGACGCCGTTCTCGGCCAGCACGCGCACTGATTCGGTCACGGTCGCGCCGGTCGTCAGCACGTCGTCGACCAGGATCGCGCTCGCCCCGGGGGTCGGGACGGCGCCGGAGCGCAGCCGGACGGCCCCGCGCAGATTCCGGGCGCGGGCCCGGGCGTCGAGTCCGGCAGAGTCCCGTGCCGTCGCCGAGGTCACCAGCAGCGGTGCGACCCGTACCCGTCGGCCCAGTGCGGGCGCCGCGTTCGCCGCCACCGCCGTGACGGGGTCCCCGCCGCGTCGCCGCGCCGTCATCCGGCGGGTCGGTGCCGGGATCAGCAGCATCCGTTCGGCGTCGGGGAGCTCACCCCACCGGGCCAGGACGCGGACACCGAGCGCGAGAGCGGTGCCGAGGGGCCCGGCAAGATCGCGACGGTCGTGTTCCTTGAGCGCGATGATCGCCTGCCGATGCGGACCGCGGTACCGGCCCAGCGCCCAGACCGGGACGCCGGGCGCGACCCGAGGGTGGGCCGCGATCGGGGCGTCGGACAACGCGCGCTCGCACCGTCGGCACCACCGGGTACCTGGGCGACCGCACCCGCCGCAGACCATCGGGAACATCAGATCGGCTCCCGCCTCGAAGACCTCCCGGCGCCACGTCACGCGCCGACGGTAGTGCACCTCGCACAGGTGTGCGGGGCGGTGGGCGAGGGTGTGCACAACCGGGGCACGGGTGCTCGCGGGAGGATCTCGTGCCCGTTCGTCCCGACATGCCGACGCCGCGCCGCAAAACGTGGCCGACACCGGAACTTGCGGCTACGGTCGGGGGTACAGCAGGTTGCCGGAGGCCGTCGAGGTGTGCCGGCCACGACCGCTTTTGCCGGGAGGTGATGCCCCTGTCTTTGAGTGTCAGCTGTCAGCTGACATGGACACATCCTCGGTGCCGTTCGAATCGCCAGTGCGACGACAGATCACGGCGATTCAACCGGCTTCGGGACAATTCAGGAGGTAGTTGAATGTCCACAGTCATCCACCGCAAAGGCCAGCGCGAACCGAAGACCGCCGACCCACGGCCGACCGTGGAGGAGGGTCCCGCGCCCGACCGCCGATCAACCGAGAACGATTCCTACGATCCGGAGTTCGCCTTTGTCCGCCCACCGGGAACGGTGGACGCCGACGAGCCGGCCGAACCCACCGCGAAGGTCGTGTTCAGCGGCCGCAACGTCGAGATCCCCGACCACTACCGCATCTACGTCGGCGACAAACTCGCTCGTCTCGAGCGATTCGATCCGACCATCTACCGATTCGACGTCGAGCTGAACCACGAGCGCAACCGGAGACAGTCCAAGGTCTGTCAACAGGTGGAGATCACCGCGACGGGCAAGGGGCCGATCGTCCGGGCGCAGGCCTGCGGCGAGAACTTCTACGCCGCCCTCGAACACGCGCTCGACAAGGTCGAGTCCCGGCTGCGCCGCGTCAAGGACCGCCGCCGTGTCCATCACGGCAACCGTCGGCCGCTCTCGGTCGCCGAAGCCACCGAGATCGGTGCGCCGCCCCTCCGCGACAACCAGCTCTCCGTGGACGGTTTCGTCGGTGATCCGAACTCGACGGCGGCCGACTCCGCCGAACAGTGGGACGACGGCGTGGAGGAATACACACCCGGTCAGATCGTCCGCGTGAAGGAGCACACGGCCGTGCCGATGACCGTCGACGACGCGCTCTACGAGATGGAACTGGTCGGCCACGACTTCTTCCTGTTCCACGACAAGGAGACCGACAAGGCGTCCGTCGTCTATCGCCGGCACGCCTTCGACTACGGGCTCATCAGGTTGACCTGACGCCCGAGCGGGCCCCGCAGGCGGTCATCCGGTCGATGTCCGACGATCCGATCAGGGTCTGCTCAGCTCACCTCGGTACCATGGGATCCGGTCTGTGCGTTCGCGCGGGCCGGATTCCGTGTGTTTTCTACAGGTGAGGGACTCGATCCACGGTGCTGAACAAGCTGTTGCGTGTCGGCGAAGGCCGCATGGTCAAGCGACTCGATGCGATCGCATCGCACGTCGAGACGCTGTCCGATGACGTCGAGGCGTTGACCGACGCCGAGTTGCGTGCCAAGACAGACGAGTTCAAAGAGCGCATCGCCGACGGGGCGTCGCTCGACGAGCTGCTGCCCGAGGCCTTCGCGGTTGCCCGCGAGGCGGCGTGGCGAGTGCTCGACCAGAAGCACTTCCACGTGCAGATCATGGGCGGGGCGGCGCTGCACTACGGGAACATCGCCGAGATGAAGACCGGTGAGGGCAAGACGCTCACCTGTGTGCTCCCGGCCTACCTCAACGCGCTCTCCGGCGACGGCGTGCACGTGGTCACCGTCAACGACTACCTGGCCAAGCGCGACTCCGAGTGGATGGGCCGCGTGCACCGGTTCCTCGGTCTCGACACCGCCGTCATCCTCACCGGCATGAGCTCGGCCGCGCGGCGCGAGGCCTACGCCGCCGACATCACCTACGGCACGAACAACGAATTCGGCTTCGACTACCTGCGCGACAACATGGCGCACTCGCTCGAGGACCTCGTCCAGCGCGGCCACTCGTACGCGATCGTCGACGAGGTCGACTCGATCCTCGTCGACGAGGCCCGTACCCCGTTGATCATCTCCGGCCCCGCCGAGGGGTCGAGCAAGTGGTACACCGAGTTCGCGCGGATCGCCCCGCTGCTCGAGCGCGACGTGCACTACGAGGTCGACATCAAGAAGAAGACCGTCGGTGTCCACGAGGCCGGCGTCGAGTTCGTCGAGGACCGCCTCGGCATCGACAACCTCTACGAGGCCGCCAACTCGCCCCTGGTCAGCTACCTGAACAACGCGATCAAGGTCAAGGAGCTGTTCCAGCGCGACAAGGACTACATCGTCCGCAACGGCAACGTCATGATCGTCGACGAGTTCACCGGCCGCGTGCTCGACGGGCGTCGCTTCAACGAGGGCCTGCACCAGGCCATCGAGGCGAAAGAGGGCGTCGAGATCAAGGCCGAGAACCAAACGCTCGCCACGATCACGCTGCAGAACTACTTCCGCCTCTACGAGAAGCTGTCCGGGATGACCGGTACCGCCGAGACCGAGGCCGCCGAGTTCGACCAGATCTACAAGCTCGGGGTGCTGCCGATCCCGACCAACAAGCCGATGATCCGCAAGGACCAGGGTGACCTGATCTACAAGACCGAGGAGGCGAAGTTCGCCGCGGTCGTCGACGACGTCACCGAGCGCCATGCGACGGGTCAGCCTGTCCTGATCGGTACGACCAGCGTCGAGCGTTCGGAATACCTCTCCCGCCAGCTCAAGAAGCGCGAGATCCCGCACAGCGTCCTGAACGCGAAGTTCCACGAGCAGGAAGCGCAGATCATCGCCGAGGCGGGTCGGCTCGGCGCGGTCACCGTGGCCACCAACATGGCCGGTCGCGGTACCGACGTCGTGCTCGGCGGCAACCCCGACATCATCGCCGACACCCGGCTTCGCAAGGCCGGTCTCGACCCGGTGCAGACCCCCGACGAGTACGAGGCCGCGTGGGACGAGGCCATCGAGGTCGCCCGCACCGACGCCGCGAAGGAGGCCGAGGAGGTCCGCGCGGCCGGCGGTCTGTACGTGCTGGGCACCGAACGCCACGAGTCACGCCGTATCGACAACCAGCTGCGCGGCCGTTCCGGCCGCCAGGGCGACCCGGGTGAGTCGCGGTTCTACCTGTCGGTCGCCGACGAGCTCATGCGTCGATTCAACGGCGGTGCGCTCGAGGCGATCATGAACCGGCTGCCCGACGACGTCCCCATCGAGGCGAAGATGGTGACCAAGGCGATCCGCAGCGCGCAGACGCAGGTCGAGCAGCAGAACTTCGAGATGCGCAAGAACGTGCTCAAGTACGACGAGGTGATGAACGAGCAGCGCAAGGTCATCTACGCCGAGCGCCGCACCATCCTCGAGGGCGAGGATCACCACGAGCAGGTCAAGCAGATGGTCGACGACGTCGTCGGGGCCTACGTCGACGGTGCGACCGCCGAGGGTTACGCCGAGGACTGGGATCTCGACGAGCTGTGGACCGCACTGCGTGCGCTGTACCCGATCGAGCTCGATCCGAAGGATGTCGTCGGTGAGTCCGAATACGGTGAGCGCGATGACATCTCGGCCGACGAGCTGCGCGAGAAGCTCGTCGCCGACGCGCGCGCCGCGTACGACACCCGTGAGAAGCAGATCGACGCGATCGCCGGCGAGGGCGCGATGCGACAGCTCGAACGGAGCGTGTTGCTGAGCGTGCTCGACCGCAAGTGGCGCGACCACCTGTACGAGATGGACTACCTGCGCGAGGGCATCCACCTGCGTTCGATGGCACAGCGTGACCCGGTCGTCGAGTACCAGCGCGAGGGCTTCGACATGTTCCACGGCATGCTCGAGGGCTTGAAGGAAGAGACGCTGAGCATCCTGTTCAACGCGCAGGTGCAGACACAGCAGCCGGCGGCCGAGCAACCGCTCCCGAGTGCTGCCGACCTGCGCGCGGCCGTGGGCGCGGGTGCCCCGGCACCGGTGCCCGCTCCCGCTCCGGCCGCCGACTCCGGTGCTCAGGCCCCGGCCGCCCTGCGGGCCCCGACTCAGTCGGCGGACGCGGCGGTCACGTACTCGGGCCCGGGCGAGGGCGGCGGTACGGTCGTGCACTCCGAGGAGGAGGAGCTCTCGGGCGCCGCGGAATCCGCCAGCCGTCGCGAGCGCCGCGCCGCGGCCCGCGCCATCACCAAGGGGTCCCGGCCGAAGCCGCCGAAGGCCAAGAAGCAGCGCCGCTGA
>NZ_JAMBDT010000037.1:0-44400 GCF_025143765.1 Gordonia sp. p3-SID1431 | reverse complement strand
AGGTGGTCTGGGACGGCAGGACCCAGGGCAACTGGGCCGAAGCGCTGACCGCGGACCGTCCGACGGCGGTGGTCAACCTCGCGGGCAAGCTCGTGGATTGCCGCCCCAGCGCCGAGAACATCGCGGCACTGCGGGACAGCCGGGTCGACGCGACGCGCGCACTCGTCACCGCATCGCGCGAACGCACGACGCCGATCTCGTACTGGCTGCAGTCCAGCACGACCGCGATCTGGAGCGACGCGGGTGAACTGTGGTGCACCGAATCGACGCCGACCCCGGTGGGCCTCCCGCAGATGACCGGCGTCGCACGGCCCTGGGAGGAGGCGGTGGACGGCGCGAACACCGACCATCTGACCGTGCTGCGTACCTCGATCGTGCTCGATGCTGATTCGCCGGCCATCCGACGCCTCGTGGGGCTCACGAGGTTCGGTCTCGGCGGGCGGGTCGGCGACGGCCGACAGTGGTTCAGCTGGATTCACATCGACGACTGGCTCGCGATCGCCCGCGCGGCACTGCGGGTCGACGAAGGGGTGACGCTGCCCGACGGTGTCGTCGTGGCGGCCAGTCAGCATCCGGTGCGTAACTCCGAACTCATGGCGATGCTGCGCGCGGAGATCGGACGGCCGCCCGCGCCGCCGACGCCCGCGTGGTTGCTCAAACTCGGTGCGGTGGTGCTGCGCACGGACCCGGCCCTCGGACTCACGGGGCGCCGTGCGCGGTCGGATGTGCTCGCCGACGCCGGTTTCGAATTCAGCTTTCCACGGCTCGAGGACGCACTCTCCGATCTGCTCTGAGAGGTCGCCTCAGTCCAGTCCGCGCGCGGTGAGGGTGTCGGCGAAACCGTCGGCGGTGCGCAGGGCGGCGAGGACGACCGGGGCGACGAGGATGCGTGGACCGGGCCGGAGCCCGCGCGCCTTGCGTGCCTCGTCGACCTCCCGCACCACCTCGACCATCAGCGGGATCGCCCGGATGGTCAGTGCCAGCGCGAGGGCGATGAGGTCCACGCGCACCCCGAGCCGTCTCAGGGGGCCGAGCGCACGGACGATCGTGTCGAGCATGTCCGTCGTGCGGGTGGTCAGCGAGACGGCCGCGGCGAGCGCGACCGACAGCGCGAGGACGCCGCAGACGACCACCGCCCGCCGCCAGTCGGTGAAGACGACCTGGAACGCGAAGATGAACAGCAGCAACCACATCAGTGGCCGCAGCTGCCGCCACGCCTCGCGCGGCCCGATCCCCGCCAGCGCGTAGACGACCGCGACCCCGGCTGTCGCGATGCCGAGCGCGGTGAGCGACCGGACCGTCAGCGACAGCACCAGGATCACCACGCCCATCGCGACGAACTTGACGCCTGCGGGCAGTCGGTGCAGCAGCGTGTTGCCGGGACGGTAGACGCCGAGGACGTTCACGACATCATCCCGCGGTAGGCGGCCAGCGCAGGCCGAGGTTCGTCGTCGACGACGACCCGCCCCTCGTCGATGACGATGACGCGGTCGAAGTCGGCCAGGATGTCGAGATCGTGGCTGACGACGACGAGTTGCTCGTCGAGGGTCGCGAACACGTCGGTGAGCATGCGGGTGTTGCGCAGGTCGAGCAGGGTGGTGGGTTCGTCGGCGACGATGATCGCGGGGTCGGTCACGAACACCGACGCCAGGGCGAGGAGCTGCTTCTGCCCGCCGGAGAGCCGCTGGGCCGGATGGTCCGCGTGGTCGGCGAGGCCGAATCGGGCGAGCACCTCGCCGGCACGCTCGGCGCGCGCGGACTTGTCGAGATCGGTTCGACGAAGCGACAGTTCGATGTCCTCGCGGACCGTCGGCATGATGATTTGACGGTCGGGGTCGGAGAAGATGAAGCCCACCCGGCGTCGGACCTCACGCTTGTTCTTCGCGACCGATAGCCCGTCGACGATGACGGTCCCGGAGTCGGGCACGACGAGCGCGTTGATCATCCGCGCCAGCGTCGACTTGCCGCTGCCGTTGGCGCCGACGATCCCGATCCGGTTTTCCGACAACGTCAGTGAGACCTCGCGCAGGACGACGCGGTCGCCGTAGGCGTGGGTGACATCGGTGAATTCGATCATCGCCGCTGGGGTGGGGCGGCTTCTCAGCCGGCCACGGTGCCGGATCGGCGCGCGCGCAACGGTTCGATGAGGCCCGGCCGGCCGCGGTGGACCTGGGCCGCGACCAGGGCCGCGATGACGCACTTGGCGATGTCGCCGGGGATGAACGAACCGTTGGTCGCGATGGCCGCCCACAGTGTCAGGTCGGTCCGCACCAGCAGGCCGAGCACCCCGCAGGCGTAGAGGACGACGATGCCGCCGAGCGCGTTGATGCCGATGCCCCACAGCACGCGATATTTCCCGGAGCCCGTCTTCCCGCCGGTCGAGACCATGAGTGCGGTCAGCACCCCGATGACGATGACCGCCGGGAGGAACCCGATGAAGTATCCGGCCGTCGGGGAGGACAGCGCGGTGAGGCCGTTGCGTCCGCCCGAGAGGATCGGGAGTCCGGCGATCGCCAGCACCATGAAGATGACCACGGCCAGCGTGCCCTTCCTCGGGCCGAGGACCGCCCCGGCGAGGATGACCCCGAGCGACTGGAACGTGATCGGCACACCGCTGGTGCCGATGTTGATGGTCCCGGGCAGGCCGAGCGCGGCGATCAGCGCGGCGAACACGGCGGCCTGGGTGAGGTCGCCGATGCTCAGCGACCAGCGGTTGGGGGATTTCGGCGATGCAGTCATGTCGATTCCGGAGTATTTCACGCGGCGGCGGCGCAGCCGCACCCACCGGGCGGGGTGACCAGGTATCGACGCCGGTCCGCCCACTAGACTCGGCCCGGTGACAGACACTTCTTCTGCGAACTCGTCCTCTCCCGAGGATTTCCTCGAGGGCCCGCGGCCGGTGCTCGTCGTCGACTTCGGCGCGCAGTACGCGCAGCTGATCGCGCGTCGGGTGCGGGAAGCGCGGATCTACTCGGAGGTGATCTCGCACGAGGCGCCGATCGCGGAGATCCAGGAGAAGGATCCGGTCGCGATCATCCTGTCGGGCGGACCGTCGTCGGTGTACGCGGAGGACGCGCCGGACCTCGATCCCGCCCTCTTCGACCTCGACGTCCCGGTCTTCGGCATCTGCTACGGCTTCCAGGCGATGGCGGACAAGCTGGGCGGCGAGGTGGCCAACACCGGCGGGCGCGAGTTCGGCCGGACGACGTTCACGACCAACGGCGAAGGCGTTCTCCACCAAGGTCTCTCGGACACCCAGCCGGTCTGGATGAGCCACAACGACGCCGTCCAGTCCCCGCCGGAGGGGTTCACCGTCACCGGGTCGACTCCCGGCGCGCCGGTCGCATCCTTCGAGAACCTGAAGCGCCGGATGGCCGGTGTGCAGTACCACCCCGAGGTGCTGCACACACCGCACGGCCAGCAGATCCTCACCCGTTTCCTGTACGAGATCGCCGGTCTCGAGGCCACCTGGACGGCGGCCAACATCGCCGACGCGCTGATCGACGCGGTCGCCGACCAGATCGGTGACGGGCGGGCCATCTGCGGGCTCTCCGGCGGCGTGGATTCCGCGGTGGCCGCCGCGCTGGTGCAGCGCGCCATCGGCGATCGTCTGACCTGTGTCTTCGTTGACCACGGTCTTCTGCGCGCCGGAGAACGCGAACAGGTACAGCACGATTTCGTCGGGGCGACCGGGGCGAAGCTGGTGACGGTCGACGCCGCCGACACCTTCTTGCGTGAGCTGTCCGGCGTCAGCGACCCCGAGACCAAGCGCAAGATCATCGGCCGCGAGTTCATCCGGTCGTTCGAGGGTGCGGTCAGCGAGGTCCTCGGCGAGGAGGCCGAGGCGGGGGAGAAGGTCGACTTCCTCGTCCAGGGCACGTTGTACCCCGACGTCGTCGAGTCCGGCGGCGGCAGCGGCACCGCGAACATCAAGAGTCATCACAACGTCGGCGGTCTGCCCGACGACCTCGAATTCAGTCTCGTGGAACCGCTGCGTCTGCTGTTCAAGGACGAGGTGCGTGCGGTCGGCCGCGAACTGGGGCTGCCCGAGGAGATCGTCGCCCGCCAGCCGTTCCCCGGGCCCGGCCTGGCGATCCGCATCGTCGGCGAGGTGACCGGCGACCGACTGGAGACGCTGCGCAAGGCCGACCTGATCGCGCGCGAGGAACTGACCGCCGCCGGCCTCGACTCGCAGATCTGGCAGTGTCCGGTCGTGTTGCTGGCCGACGTGCGCAGTGTGGGCGTGCAGGGAGACGGCCGCACCTACGGCCACCCGATCGTGCTGCGCCCGGTGTCGAGCGAGGACGCGATGACCGCGGACTGGACGCGGGTGCCCTACGAGGTCCTCGAGATCATCTCCACCCGCATCACCAACGAGGTCGCCGAGGTCAACCGGGTGGTGCTCGACGTGACGAGCAAGCCGCCGGGCACCATCGAGTGGGAATGAGCTGAGTGAGCGGCCGGTGGCAGATGCCAACGGCCGCTTTCGTCAGCGCGTGCCGGGTCTCAGTGCCGGGAACGCGTGCCGGACACGATCAGCACGAGTCCGACCAGCAGCCCGATCCCGACGACGACCCATCCGAGGTCGGCGGCGTCGGGAAGTGCCGGCCCGTCGGCGAGCCCCCACCCGGCCACCGCAAGGGCGGCGATTCCGAGCATCCCCAGACCGGGAGCGCGATGGGTGGCGCCACAACCTCGGTCGTCATCGGTGCCGGAAGCGTTCATCTCGGTGCTCATCGCAGGACCTCTACCTCTCCCAATCCGGTGCGGGCCTCGATCTGCAGGACCGGGCCATCGGTGCCGTCACGTCCGCCGTCGAGCCCGGTGGGGCAGTTGTAGTCGCCGACACCGGTCTGGCAGTCGGCACGCACGTTCATGGTCTCCGGCACGTGGACCGTGATCTTGCCGACCCCGCTCTCGAGTCGTACGGTCCGGTCGGCGGTGAGTTCGACCGCGCGCAGGTCCAGGGCCATCTCGCCGATGCCGAGTGAGTACTCGGCCTGGATGTCGTTCTCGGTCAACGGCTTCCACTCGCGGTCACCGACCCCGCCGGGCGGCAGCGGGCCGGACAGGCCGTTGACCCCGGAGATCACGGTGGTGACGATGACCGCGGCACCGAGAGAGACCGCGATGGGCGCCAGGCCCGTGCTGTGCTCGCCGGTGCGACGCTTGACGACGGCCGCGACGAGGAGTCCGGCTCCGATCACGGCGAGGGAGAGCGACAGGATGTGGGGGACGGTGAACCACTCGACACCCATCTGGTGCAGGCCCGCACCGATCGCACCCACGATGGTCGCCAGACCGACCACGATCAGGGTCAGCGGTGAGCGACGGTGCCGACGGACGGCCGGTTCGGCCGGGCGGGTCGGTTCGGGCAGATCCCAGGCGAACCGCGCCGCTCCCAACGGATCCCACGCGGGTGGACTCGCCTCGAGTGGTTCACTCTTCGACAGTTCAACTCCCGGCGCCGGGGTGGCCGGGTGTTCGGTGGCCGGATTCCCGCCGATCGCGGACGTGCCCGGTGCTTTGGTCATGGATACTCCTGGGGTCTGGGGGCCGTCCGTGGGGGTGACCGCGCCGGGGGCCGGGTGGCTCATCGCGCGCGGCACCCACCGTTCGAACTGCCCGGCCGCCGGTGGCGGGACGACGATGTCGGTGACCGCCGCGGTGTCGATGCTGGTACCGGCCGGTGGAGTCGGGGTCCGCAGGTACAGCAGGTACCAGCCGCCGAGCATCAGGATCGCGCCGACGAGCCCGCCCGAGCCCCAGGTGCGATTGGGGCCGAATGAGGTGACCATGACGATCGCGAGCACGACCAGCAGGATCACCTGCGGATTCCCCAGGCCGTGCATCGAGTTGTGCGACGCGGTGTGACCGGCCCGGGGGGAATCGACACGGAGCGCATCGGCGCGGGCGCGTCCGGCGCCCGGGAACGCGACCCAGGCCGCGAGGTAGAGGATGAGTCCGCTGCCGCCGAAGAAGGCGGCCACCACGAACGCGACCTTCACCAGAGTCGGGTCGACGCGATACCGGGCGGCGATGCCGGTGCACACGCCGGCAATCGTCCGATCGTCGGGCCGATACGGACGGGTCGCCCACAGGCCCTGGATCTGCTGCTGGAACTCCTTGGTGTCCATGACGATCATCGTGCCCCCGTCCGGCCCCGGACACATCGGGTGATCCCCTGAATTGTCCCCCGGAGAATCCGCCAGGCCCGGGGGCGGCGGAGCGGACACACCCTGAGATCGCGGCGCATGAACCGGGGTTGACCCCGATGTCGCGAAGCCGATCGCATGGGACGATCGAGGAGTGAGTCGAATGGAGGTCGAGCCGGTCCCGAAACTGGTGCGCCGCGACGGCGGCCGCGTCGTCGCCGGTGTCGCCGGCGGATTGGCCGATCATCTCGGGGTCGAGGTCTTCCGCGTGCGGATCGTCTTCGTGGTCCTGGCCGCGCTGGCCGGCGCCGGGGTCGCCGCCTACGGGCTGCTGTGGTTCTTCTGCCCGCAGGGCGACGACACCGCGTCACCGGCACCGGGAGAGCGTCGTCAATCCCTCGGTCTGGCGATGGTCGGGCTGGTGGCCATGGGCGTGGTCGGATTCGCGGCGTCGGGGACCCCGGCGGAGTACCTCATCCCGTTCGTCTTCATCGCGTTGGGCGCCGCCCTCGTGTGGCGCGAATTCGACACATCCCCGCGCGCACCCCGCACCCCACTGCGCACTTGGACGCGGTTGATCGGCGGCGTCGCGCTCGTTGTCGGCGGCCTCGTGGTCGTGGTGGTGGCCGGGGATCGCAGCTTCGGCGGTCTCAATTCCACGATCCTCGCGGTCGGGGCGACCCTGATCGGCGTCGTCCTGTTGACCGTGCCCCTGTGGATGCGGATGCTGCGCACCATCAACGAGGAGCGCTCGGCCCGCATTCGCAACGCCGAGCGCGAGGAGATCGCCTCGCATCTGCACGACTCGGTCCTGCAGACCCTGGCCCTGATCCAGAAGAAGGCGGGCCGCCCCGAGGAGGTGGCACGCCTGGCCCGGAGTCAGGAACGCGAGCTGCGGGCCTGGCTGTTCGGCGACCCGGCCACCGAACGCGGCTCGCTCGCGGCCGCACTCCGGAGTGTCGGCGCCGAGGTCGAGGACGCCTACGGTATCGAGGTGGAGATCATCACCGTCGGCGATCTGCGTCCGGACAACACCCGGGACGCCAAACGCTGGTCGGCTCTCGTGGGGGCCACCCGCGAGGCGCTGGTCAACGCCGCCAAGCACTCCGGTGAACGCACCGTGGACGTGTACGGCGAGATCACCGACGACGAGGTCGAGGTGTATGTCCGTGACCGGGGAATCGGTTTCGACCCCGACTCCGTCGACGTTGACCGCCAGGGCATCTCCCGGTCGATCCGCGCACGTGTGGAGAGGATGGGCGGCCGCGTGCGGATCACGTCGACCCCCGGGCGCGGGACGAACGTGGGTCTGATGATGCCGCGTGGTGACGGGGGATCGGGATCGATCGACGAGAGAGCGGACGACACCCGACGCTCTGCCGAGGTGACCGTCGACGCGGTCGCCCCGACCGACAACAGGAAGGCACGATGACGCCGAGTTCCCCGAGTTCCGACCCGACCGGCCCCGGTCCGGTGACCGTCTATCTCGTCGACGACCATGCGGTCTTCCGCTCCGGGGTCCGTGCCGAACTGGCCGACGAGCCGGGCCTGCGCGTCGTCGGCGAGGCGGGCACCGTACCCGAGGCAATCGACGGGATCGTGGCGGCGGCTCCCGATGTGGTCCTGCTCGACGTGCACATGCCGGCCGGCGGCGGGGTGGCGGTCCTGCGCGGGGTGCTCGATCGACTCGGATCGAACGGAACGGGTTCGAATGCAACGGGTTCGACACCGCCGGTCTTCCTGGCCCTGAGTGTGTCGGACGCGGCTGAGGATGTCATCGCGACCATCCGGGCCGGTGCCCGCGGTTACGTGACCAAGACGATCGCGGGCCCGGAACTCGCCGACGCGGTCCGCCGGGTCGCCGACGGCGACGCGGTGTTCAGCCCACGTCTCGCGGGTTTCGTCCTCGACTCGTTCACCGGAAAATCCTCGGCACCCGAACCGCCGCTCGACCCGGAACTCGACTCGCTGACCAGGCGCGAACTGGAGGTGTTGCGCCTGCTGGCGCGCGGGTACACCTATCGGGAGATCGCCGAGGAGCTGTTCATCTCGATCAAGACGGTCGAGACACATGCGTCGAACGTTTTGCGGAAGACCCAGCAGTCCAACCGCAATGCCCTCACCCGATGGGCGGCCACCCGTCACATCGGCTGACCGCAGTGGCGCCGGCTCAGCGCAACAGCGCGATCGCGAGTACGACGACGACCGCGAGCACGGCGAAGAACACGAAGATCGACACCGCCAGTGCCGTGCTCGACGTGCCCGGCGCCGGCGGACCGGGGTTCGGTTGCCGGGATCCGGATGAGTACTGCTGGGAGGCAGGCGGTCTCGGTGTCGACGACAGTGGTTGCGGCGTCGACATCAGGGTCGGGGAGATGCCGCGACGTGTGTCCGGCAGGTCGCGGGAGCCGCGATCGGCGGACATCGTCGGGGCGTAGGGGGGCAGGGTGGCACCGGCCGGACGATGCGAACCGGTCGTCGACGACCGTGCGGAACGCTGTGACCAGGCCGGCGTGCCCGCTCCGGGCCGGGTGATGAGGCCGGTCAGGACCTGGTCGCGGGTGCCTCGGGAACCGGCCGCGAACGAGGTGAGCATGTCTCGTGCCTGACTCATCGTCGGGCGTTTGGTCGGGCTCGGTTCCAACAGGCGCAGCAGGATCGGCTCGAGCTCGGCGGCATTCTGCATGGGATTGATGCGTGCGCGTGCGACCTTGTGCAGCAGCGCGATCGAGTTGTCGTCGACACCGAAGGGCGGCTGACCCTCCACCATCGTGTAGACGGTCGCGCCCAGCGAGTAGACGTCCGAGGCCTCCTGCGGATCGGCGCCCCGCGCGACCTCGGGAGCGAAATACGCAGGCGTTCCGGTGATCACGCCGGTCTGGGTGAGAGTGACATCGTCCTTCGCCCGCGAGATCCCGAAGTCGGTGATCTTGACCAGGCCGGTCTGCTGTCCGCCCTCGGCGATGAGGATGTTGCCGGGCTTGATGTCGCGGTGCACGATCCCCGCGGCGTGGGCCTCGACCATCGCATCGGCCACCTGGGCGCCGATCTGGGCAGCCTCGGCGGGCGCGAGAGTCTTTGTGGCGTGCAAGATCTGGGCCACACTGCGGGAGGGTAGGTATTCCATGACCAGCCAGGGCTCACCCCGGTCGAGGGCGACATCGTGCATGGCGATCGCATTGCGGTGGGAGAGCTTCGCGGCGATCCGCCCCTCCCGCATGGCCCGCTTGCGCACGTTGTCGGCGGAGTCCTCGGTGAGGCCCTCGGTGGAGACGACCTGCTTGACGGCGACGTCACGGTCGAGGAGCTGGTCGCGGGCGAGCCACACGGTTCCCATGCCGCCGCCGCCGATGCGCGACTTCAGACGGTACCGGCCGGCCACCAGGTACTGGGGACCCGGCGCATGGTGGGTTCCGGCGGTCGTCGACATACGGAGATGATAGCGGCGAGGTCGACGCCGCGGGCACCGCACTTGACAGTCATCTCGTACGTATGTTCGACTCCCATCATGCGATGGTCGGATCAGGCGGTCGAGGTCGACGACGGGTCGCTTCCGGGGCTGAGCCGCTCGGGTCTGGTGCGGTCGGTGCGTACGCCCGATTTCGAGGGTGTCACATTCCACGAGGTGCTGGCCAAGAGTGCGCTCAACCGCGTGCCGGAGGCCTCGCAGCTCCCGTTCCAGTTCACGGTCAACACCTTTCGCGGGTGCACGCATGCCTGCCGCTACTGTTTCGCCCGTCCGACGCACGAGTACCTCGACCTCGACGCGGGCACCGATTTCGACACCCAGGTCGTGGTGAAGCTCAACGTCGCGGCGGTGTTGCGCAAGGAACTCAAACGCCGGTCGTGGACCCGGGAGACGGTGGCGCTGGGCACCAACACGGACCCGTATCAGCGTGCCGAGGGGCGGTACCGACTCATGCCGGGCGTGATCTCCGCGCTCGCCGAGTCCCGGACGCCGTTCTCCATCCTGACCAAGGGCACCTTGATCCGTCGGGATCTTCCGCTGTTGCGTCAGGCTGCGGGGGAGGTCTCGGTCAGCGTCGGGATCTCGCTGGCGATCCTCGATCAGGACCTGCAGAAGAAGATCGAACCGGGGACGCCGTCGCCCCAGGCGCGGCTGTCGGTGATCCGCGATCTCGCCGATGCCGGCATCGCGCCGCATGTGATGGTGGCCCCCGTCATCCCGTACCTCACGGATTCGACCGCGCATCTCGACTCGTTGCTCGAGGCACTCGCCGAGGCGGGCGCGTCTGGTGTGACCGCGTTCCCGATGCATCTGCGATCCTCGACCAAGCCGTGGTTCCTCGAGTGGCTGGCGGAGGAGCATCCGGCGCTCATCCGCCGGTACCGGGGGCTCTACGGGCGTGGCGCCTATGTCACCCCGGAGTACTCCTCGTGGCTGCGTGACCGGATGAAGCCGCTCGTGCACCGGCATGGCCTGGCCGGTTCCGGCGGTCTCCGGCAATCGGGCCCCGACTCGCCGGCGACGGTGGCCGCGCCCGAGCTGCAGCACGCCCTCACCCTGTTCTGACCCGTGCCGTCCTGACCGCGCCCCTGAGCTGGGCTGTTTTCGGCGTGGATGCAAACATCCTGTGCTGCGCAACGGCTTTCGGCTTCGGTTGACGCTTGTCGGTGGTTGGTTCTACTCTCGAACAATCGAAACAGTGTTCGAATGATCGGCGGACGAGGGGCCTCCTCGGGATCGTTCGGGAACTGTGTCGAGAACCCTGATGGCGCGCACCTTCCCGGCTCGCTCGAGAACTACTCATGTCGACTGGAGGGTGCCGGAATGGATGTCTCTGCTGGTGTGGCCGTGACCGATGCCGTGACCGATACGGCGGCCGGTGGCCGGGCCGACGAGCTGGCGGGTCTGCGCCGGCGGATGGCGGCCATGTCCGGTCGGCCCGACCAGCGGGTGGTCGAGGTCCGAGACCGGTCGGTGGGTGTCCTTCCCGTGCCGGAATCGTTGTCGGACATCTTGCCGCACAACGGTATTCCGCGAGGGTCGGTGGCCCGGCTCGACGGCGCCCGTTCGGTGCTGATCGCGATGATCGCTTCGGTGACCCGTGCGGGTGGACAGGTGGGGATCGTCGGGTTGCCCCGGTTGAGTCTGCTGCCCGCGGCGGAGATGGGCGCCGACCTGTCCCGCATCGCCACCATCCCCGATCCCGGTCCCGACCCCGTCGAGGTGGCAGCGGTGCTGCTCGACGGTATGGACCTGGTGATCCTGGACCTGGGGAGCGGTGGCGAGGGTGCTCGCCCGCGGAACGAGATGGTGGCCCCCTCGCGTGCCCGGGTGGTCATGGGCCGCGTGCGCAAGCAGTCGTCGGTGCTGCTGGTGACCGGTGGTGCATGGCCGGGTGCGCAACTGGCCCTCGAGGCCCGTGTCCTCACCTACCGGCACAGTCCGGTCCTGCCCGGCCGGTCTGCTCCCGCCTCCAGCGCGGCCGGTCTCGACTCCGCACGCAGCGGCTACGGCCGCATCGGCGGGATGCGGCTGCAGGTCACGGTGTCGGGTCGCGGCCGGCAATCCGAGAGCACCGAGGTCGAGCTCCGGGCGACGGGCCACGGTGCCGATCGCACGGTCGAGATGGTCGCGGCGACGACCGTCTCCCCGGTGCTCGCGGTGGCGAACTGATGCCCTCCGGAGAGCCGGGGTCCCGGCGTATCCTCGCGCTCTGGTGCCCGGACTGGCCGGCGATGGCCGCGGCGGCCGAGGCGGATCTGCCCCCGCTGCATCCGGTCGCGGTGCTGTCGGCGAATCGGGTGGTGGCCTGTTCGGCCTCGGCACGGGCCGCCGGTGTGCGGCGGGGAATGCGGAAGCGACAGGCGCAGGCGGCGTGCACGGAGATGACCGTGGTCGCCGCCGACGAGAACCGGGACGGCCGGCTGTTCGAACCGGTGGTCGCCGCGGTCGCCGAGGTGATCCCCGCCCTCGAAGTGCTCCGGCCGGGTCTCCTGGTGATCGCCGGCGACCGTGCCGCCCGCTACTTCGGCGGGATGGAGGCCCTCGCGGAGGAGCTCGTCGACGTGGTGTCGGCGTGCGGCATCGAGTCGCAGGTCGGCATCGCCGACGAGATCTTCACCGCCGTCCTCGCCGCCCGGCACGGACATCAGGTGGAGCCCGGGGGTGACCGGGAGTACCTCGCCGGCCGCCCCGTCGCCGACCTCGCCGTCGAACCCAGCATGAGCGATCCGTCCCGTGCCGATCTCGTGGAGTTGCTGCGCCGGCTGGGGATCGGCACGATCGGCGCCTTCGCCGACATGTCCGTCACCGACGTCGCCACCCGGTTCGCCCGGGATGCGGTCGTCGCGCACCGGCTGGCCAATGCGCTGCCGGGGCGTGTCCCGTCGTCACGTGGTGTGCCGGCCGAACTCGACGTCGACCACACCTGCGACCCGCCGGTCGACCGCATCGACGTCGCGGCGTTCATCGGTCGCACCCTCGCCGACGTGCTGCACCGACGCCTGCGTGATGCCGCGGTGGCCTGCACGCGACTCACCATCATCGCGACCACCGAACGCGGACAACAGCATTCGCGAACCTGGCGATGTGCCCAACCGCTGACGCCGGAGACGACCGCGGATCGTGTCCGATGGCAACTCGAGGGGTGGCTGACCGGCGCGGCGCGGCCCACCTCCCCGCGGGTCGAGCCGCGCGCAGCGAGGAGCAGTGCCCGACCCGACTCGCCGATCGTCCGGCTGCGGCTCGAACCGGTCGAGGTCGTCGAGGCCGGGGCCTTGCACTATCAGCTCACCGACGATCTCTCCCGTGGCGGGCTGGCCGGTGAACCGGATGTGGAGGAGCGCGCCCGGCGTTCGCTGGTGCGGATACAGGGGCTGCTGGGCGGGGATGCGGTCCGTATTCCCGTGCTGAGCGGTGGTCGTGGACCCGCCGAACGGATCACCATGGTCTCACTGGGCGACGAGCCGGTGCCGCGCCGGGATCCGTCGGCGCCATGGCCCGGACGCCTGCCACAACCCAGCCCGACGGTGCTGGTGGAGACCGCGATCCACGTGCTCGACGCCGTGGGGCAACCGGTGAAGGTGACCGATCGCGGGGCCTTCACCGCCGAACCGGTGACCGTCGCGCTGGCCTCGTCCCGGGCGCGCCGGTCGAGTTGGGGCCTGTGCTGGTGGGCCGGGCCCTGGCCGGTCGGAGGCGCCGACCGGCCAGCTGGGGCCTCGGTGCCGATCGGAGCCGCCGAGACCGGACTGACCGCGCGGGCGCAGGTGCTGCTCGACGATTCGCGCGCCCTGCTGCTGTGTTACCGCGCCGGGGAGTGGATCGTCGAAGGTGTCTACGAGTGACTGCGTCCCGCGGAGTGGCCTTCGAGAAGAAACGCCGCGACCGAAAGCGTGCGCGTTCGCCTCTGAGATGCCACTCTCGACGCATGGCACGTACCTGGTTGTCGGTGACAGTGGAACTGCTCGGTGGTCGCGGCGTTGAGTTGTGGCCCTGGCCCGGAAGGGTTTTCGCGGTCGGACCGGCGCACACGTTCAAGGATCTGGCGACCGCCATCGATGACGCGTTCGCTCGATGGGATCGTTCCCATCTGTCACTGTTCACCCTGGACGACGGCAGGGTGGTCGCCGACGCCGCGCTCGGTTCCGACCTGGCCGGTGGTATCGGCGGCCCGATCTCCGAGCCCGTGGACATCGCCACGGCCAAGGTCGCCGCGTTCGCAGCGACCGGCTCTGAGTTCCAGTACACCTTCGATCTCGGCGACGAGTGGACCCATCGGTGCGTCGTGGGAGATCTGAAGGTCGACCCGGTGGACGTGTTGGGCATCAAGCCGAAGGCGCCGCTGGCGTACTTCGGCTGGGGCGACATCCCGGATCAGTACGGTCGACGGACGGCCGATGGGGACGACGAGACGCCACCACGCCCCACTGTTCCTCATCCGATGCTCGTCGGCCAGTGGCCCGCGCAGAAGGAGATACGCGCACTCGATCTGGGCGAGGTACGCGGGTCGATCGCGTCGTCGGATGCCGATCGTTTCCTGGATGCCGTCATCGGATGCGATCTGCACGACGCACTCCAGCAGGTCGGCCCCGGGGTACCGATGGCACTGCAGAAGCGCCGCGAGCGAGCCGAACCGGTGGCCGTGTCGATCGTCGAACAACTCAACCGACGGGGAGAGGCCGGCGACGCCGAACTCGCCGAGGAACTACTCGCGAGCCTGCGCGGGGAACCCGCGCCGGGACGGCCGATCGCGGTGGATCTCGAGATGCTCAGCGACGAGATGGAGGGTGATCCGAACCGGTCAACCGGCGGACTCATCGACCTGAGCACCGGCTTCGTGTACAACGACGAGATGCTCGACCCGGGCGTGCTCGATGAGGAGATCGACGTCGAGGAGGACCCGGACCGCTGGCTGCGCTTCGACTGCATCGGTTCGCGCGACAGCTGGCGGGACATGGCCGATTTCGCCACGCGCACCACCGATCCCGACCTGCGAAACCGTCTGGAGCGCGCGATCGAGGGACGAGGTGCGTTCCGCAGGTTCCGGGACGTCGTCCACGAAGCGGGTGTGAGTCAGCAGTGGTATGCGTTCTCCACCGACCGCAAGTTCGGACGGGCACGCAAATTCCTGGTCCGTGAAGGCATCCGACCGATCTGACTCAACTGTTGCGCCCCCGCGCGATGACCGGCCACCGGCTGTCCGAGCCATCGATCGCCACCAGTTCGTCGACGAGATTGACTGCGGTGCAGACGTGGTTCGGCACCACCCGGATCACGTCGCCCAACCGGGGGGCTGACGTCGATTCCGCCGGGAACTCCACCACCGCGTGATGTTCGGACAACTGCACGACGCGGGCGTCGGGGTGATCGAGGAGGCGTCCGTGGCCGGTCGCCCAGGCGGCTCGGTCGGCGCCGAGGATCTTGCTGCCGGCGTCGAGGACGATCCGTCCGGGTTCGCTCCGCACCACGGTTGCCACCGCGGTCAGAGCGACGTCGTCGAATCCGCAGGTGCCGATCTCGACCTGCTGGGCGTCGTTGAGGGGATACACGCCCGGACGGATCTCGGTGAGCACGCCCGCATACGTGGGGTCGCCGACGAATTCGACGGTGGGTGTGGATCCGCCGCTGCGCACCCGCGGATCGATGCCCTGCGCTCGGAGACTCTCCGCCGCCGTACGCAGTGCCGCCACCTCCTGTTCCGCGGCCCGCCGGCGGGTGTCGCCGACGCCGTAGCCGTGGCCGGGGAAGGTGAAGACGCCGACGACGTCGAGCCCCGCTGACACGCCCGCCACCGCGACGCCTCCGGCGTCCCCGGGTGCGGTCCCGGTGCGGTGTTGCCCGGAGTCGACCTCGACGAGTGCCTCGACCCGCTGCCCGCCGAGCAGCGCCCCGAGATGCCGTGCGCCCTCCGCCGAGTCGACACCCACCCGTAGCGACACCCGGTCTGCGAGGGCGCGTAACCGGGCGGCTTTCGCCGGGGTCGGCCAGATGGGATAGGCGATGAAGATGTCGGTGCACGAGGTGATGTCGGTGGCGTCGGCGAAGGCCTCGGCCTCGCCGATGGTGGCCACCGCGAGCCCCGTGGCACCGGAATCGATCTGCATCCGCGCGATCTCGGCGCATTTGTGGGTCTTCGCATGCGGCCGGAAGTCGACGCCCGCCGATCGCGCGCGGTCGGCGAGCACCGCGAGGTTGCGCGTCATGCGGTCGACGTCGACCTCGAGATACGGGGTGTCGATCACGCGTCCCGCCCGCCGGCGTCACGATCCGAACGGCCCAGCGCCGCCGCCGATTCGCCGAAGACCAGGTACTCCTGGTGCAGGATGCGGGTGGTCAGTCCGGGGGTGACGCGGTGCCCGATCTCGGCGACGAGCCCGACCAGCGAGTCGACGCGCTTGGGTCGATCGATGATCGCGTGCAGCACGCGCGCCGCGGCCCGGTCGACGTTCCAGGTCCCGGGCTGGTTGTCGTAGGCCTCGGTGGGCGCGATCATCCGCGTCTTCACGAGGGGGAGACGGACATTGGAGAAGGTCACGTGGTCGGACACCGTTTCGGTGCCGGTGACGTCGCTGAAGGCCTCCAGAGCGGCTTTTGACGCCGCGTAGGCACCGAACCGCGGGCCACGCGACTGCACCGCGATCGAGGTCACGTTCACCACATGACCCGCCTGCCGGGCGATCATGTGCGGCAGCAGTCCGAGGACGAGGTTCACCGCGCCGAAGTAGTTGACCGCCATCACCCGGTGGTAGTCGTGAGACCGATCCACCGAGTTGATCGTGGCACGACGGATCGACCGGCCGGCATTGTTGACCAGGACGTCCACATGACCGTGCGCGGCGAGCACGGTCTTGACGAGCGCATTGACCGATTCCTCGTCGGTGATGTCGCACTGGTATGCGGTCACCTGACCGGGCGGGATGCCTTTCTTGCTCGTCGTCGAGTTCAATTCCTCGGTCGCCGATTCCAGTTCGTCGGCGTTGCGGGCGACGATGAGGACGTTGGCCCCGCGTGCGACGCACATCCGTGCGGTGGCCTTGCCGATCCCGCTCGACCCGCCGGTGATGAGAACGTTCTTGCCGACGAGCGGCCCGCGCGGATCGGTGCGCCGGTTGCGTGACCGGTCGAGGTGTCGTGACCAGTAGGTCCACAGGCGCGGGGCGTAGTCGGCGAAGTCGGGCACGGTGATGCCGAGGTCACCCAGGACCGCCACGGTGGTGTCGGCGCGGAAGTCGACCGGCAGCGTCACCGCGTCGAGTACTGCCCCGGGGATCCCCTGCTGGGCGGCTACGAGGTTGCGTCCGACGCGCGCGATCCCCATGCCGGACAACGTCATCACGGGTTCCACCGCAGCCCGTGGGATGGCGTCGAACCCCTTCGGCGCCTTGAACGCCGGTGCCAGCGCGTTGTACATCTCGGTGGTGGTGAGCGACTTCGGGTCGCTGAGATGGAACACCAAACCGCTGCGCGTGGGGTTCACGCCGAGGAGGGCGACCATCGCGGCGGCGACGTAATCGACCGGCACGATGTTGAGCGTCCCGAGATCGGGCATCGGCAGTCGCAGCATCGAGGGCAGTCGGCCGAGCGTCGCGAGGTGGCCGAAGAAGTAGTAGGGACCGTCGATCTTGTCCATCTCGCCGGTGCGCGAGTCGCCGACCACGATCGACGGCCGGTAGACGCGCCAGCGGAGTCCCTCGCGTTCGCGCACGACACGTTCGGCCTCGAACTTGGTGCGATGGTAGGCAGTCGGAAAGCCCTGTCCGACTTCGAAGTCCATCTCGGTGAACCGCCCGCGGTGGTCACCGGCCACGGCGATCGAGGAGACGTGGTGGAACAGCGCATCGTGCGCGATCGCGAAGTCGGCGGCGCGCGAGGTCCCGACGACGTTGGCGGCGCGCTGTGACTCCGCATCGGCGGCCATGTCGTAGACCGCCGCGAGGTGGATGACGTGATCGATCGCGGGGACGGTGTCCGGTGCGATACCGAGTCCGGGTGCGGTCAGGTCGCCGACCACGGGGGTGACGCGGTCGCCCGCGTCGAGGTCGTCGAGCATGGTGAGGAACGCCGCGCGCGAGGTCTCACGTACCAGTGCGTGGATGGTGGCGTCGGGAGCGACGGTCAGGAGGCGTTCGAGTACGCGTCGCCCGATGAACCCGCTGCCCCCGGTGATGAAGTAGCTCGTCATGGAAGAGATCCCATCAGATGGGCGGGCCGACGGCCCGCTGGCTGTCCACGGCCCGCGGGCCGCGGATCTGTCTGGTACTCAGGGTGACACTAACTTGCGGCGATGGCAACGACTACGCGCGCGGCGTCGCGCGCCCGAATGCGTCGATCGTGCGTCTCATTCCGTCGACTGTGCGTTCGATCCCGTCGATTGTGCACGGCGATCGCCCGACCAGGCCGACCTCCGGAGCAGGCGCGCGCCGTTGAGCGCGACGAGCACGGTCGAACCCTCGTGCCCGGCCACGGCCAGGGGGAGCGGCAGGGTGCCGATGAGATCCCAGGTCACGAGGGTGAGGATCACGGTGGCGGCGATGCACAGATTGGCGATGACGTAACGGCGGGCGAGGCGGGACAGCCGTATCAGCGCGGGGACCGCGGTGAGGTCGTCACGCACGATGATCGCGTCGGCGGTCTGGACCGCGAGGTCCGCACCGCGACGACCCATCGCGATGCCGGTCCCGGCCGCCATGAGTGCCGGTGCGTCGTTGATGCCGTCGCCGACCACGAGCACGTGTCCCTCGATCTCGCCGACGATCCGGACCTTGTCCTCCGGCAGCAGGTCGGCGTGTACCTCGCGGATTGCGGTCCGGTCGGCGACGTCCGCGGCGACCGATGGCCGGTCGCCGGTCAGCAGCAGGACCGAACCCGACGTGACGTCGCCGATCAGCCGCACCGCCTCGGCGGCGTCGTCCCGCAGGCGATCGACGAGTTCGATCCGGCCGATCTCCCGCCCGTCGACGAGTACGCCGACCACCGTCCCGGTCGAGCCGGCGACGGCGCGCTCCACGGTGACGCGGCGCCCGCCGACCGCCCCCGTCACCCCGCGTCCGGGAAGTGCGCGGAAATCCTCCACCGATTCGACGCCCAGTCCGCGGTCGGCGGCGGCGGTCACGATCGCGCGACCGAGGGGATGCTCGCTGGGGTACTCGACCGCGGCGGCCAGCGCCAACACCTGTGGCGGGTCGTGACCGTCGAACGCCGTCACGTCGACGACCTGCGGGCGTCCCTCGGTGAGGGTGCCGGTCTTGTCGAACGCGACGACCGAGGTCCGTCCCACCGACTCCATCACCGCGGCGGACTTGACCAGGACGCCGTGCCGACCGGCATTGGCGATCGACGCGAGCAGCGGCGGCATCGTCGACAGGACGACGGCGCAAGGCGAGGCGACGATCATGAACACGATGGCACGAAGCAGCGCCTCGTCGAAAGTGTTGCCGAACAACATCATCGGGATGCTCAGCACCAGCAGGGTGGCGGCGACGACGATGACGGAGTACGTCTGCTCGACCTTCTCGATGAAGAGTTGGGTCGGTGCCTTCGTCTCGGATGCCTCGGCGACGAGCGTCGCGATGCGGGCGATCACCGACTCCGACGCCGGACGGGCGACCTCGACGATCAGCGCGCCGGTGCCGTTGACGGTCCCGGACAGCACGTCGTCGCCCGCCGCCCGCACGATCGGAACCGACTCGCCGGTCACGGCCTGCTGGTCGACCTCGCTGCGGCCGTCGACGACGACGCCGTCCGCGCCCACCCGTTCACCCGGGCGGACGAGGATGCGCTGGCCGACTTCGAGTTCGCGGCAGTCGATCTCGCGTGTCATGCCGTCGGGCGCATACAGGGTGGCCCGTTCGGGGGCCAGTCCGAGCAGGGCGGTCACCGAATCGGCGGTGCGCTGGGTGACGACGACCTCCAGAGCTCCCGAGGTCGCGAAGATCACGATCAGCAGCGCGCCGTCGAAGACCTGCCCGATCGACGCGGCGGCGACGGCGGCGACGATCATCAGCAGATCGACGTCGAGTCGTCGTTCCCGCAGTTCCTGCAGGCCCGATCGGGTCGGTTCCCATCCGCCGGCCAGATAACACGCGAGATATGCGGTCCACCAGGACCATTCGGGCGCCTGGCTGATCTGGAGCAGCCAACCCGCGAGAAAAAGCGCCAGCGCGAGGCCCGCCCAGCGCACCTCGGGTAGCCGAAGTCCCGTCCGGAAGATCGACGGCGGGGTGGTCCCGCGGTCTGCTCCCGTAAGCGTCGAGTCGCGGGCCGTTCGTTCCGTCGTCTCCGCCGTACCCATCGTGTCTCCCATCTGTTGTCGGCCCTTCTGCTGGTTGAGCCGGCACCGAGCCGACGCCACTCGCCGACAGCCGTCCTCCTGCTGGTTGAGCCGGCACCGAGCGCGAGCGAGGCGCCGAGTCGAAGCCACTCGTCGACAGCCGCCCTCCTGCTGGTTGAGCCGGCACCGAGCGCGAGCGAGGCGCCGAGTCGAAGCCACTTGCCGACAACCACCTCTCAGACAGTAACAGTTCATATGAAGATATTTTCATATGATGTCCAGCCGGTAGCATCCGCTGCATGGGACACGGCATCGATGAAGGGATGCGGCCGGCTGCGCGGCTCGATCCGGAATCGGCCGTGCACGTCGCCACCACCCTGCAGGCGCTGGCGACCCCGAGCCGGCTGCTCATCCTCACCGAGTTGCGGTCCGGACCGCGCTCGGTGACCGATCTCGCCGACGCCGTCGGCATGGAGCAGTCCGCGGTCTCCCATCAGCTCCGGTTGCTCCGCAACCTCGGGCTGGTCACCGGCACCCGGTCGGGTCGGTCGATCAGTTACAGCCTCTACGACAGCCATGTCGCCCAGCTGCTCGATGAGGCGGTCTATCACAGCGAACACCTGCGTCTCGGGCTCTCCGAACGTCCACAGTCCGCGGGTTGAGCCGGGGCGCACGGTTCCGGTGCCACAATGCTCATCAGCGCCAGGCGCGGACTCCACGGCACCGAAAGGCATCGCATGACAGTGATCGAGCATCCGCCCCCGGAGAACCGTTGGTGTTGATCGGGCAATCCGGACGGGTGCGGACGTTGGTCCTCAACCGTCCGGAGGTCCGGAATGCGCTCAGCTCCGGCCTGATCGAGGCTCTCCGTACCGAATTGGAGAACGCGGACCGGGCCGATGACGTCGACGTCGTCATCCTCACCGGCGCGGGCTCGGCATTCTGCGCCGGCCTGGACCTGGCCGAGTTGGGCTCGTCGACCGAGAGCGCTCGACTGCTCGATCATGCGGACGTACCTGTCGGGCATCCGTGGCGCCCCATCTCGAAGCCGATCATCGGCGCCGTCAACGGTGTCGCCGCCACCGGTGGTCTGGAGTTCGCCCTCGCGTGCGATGTCCTGATCGCGTCCGAACGGGCCCGCTTCGTCGACACCCACTCGCGGGTCGGGGTGTTGCCGGGCTGGGGTCTGACGTCCCGATTGCCGGAAGCGGTCGGCCGGGGTTTCGCGCGCCGCATGAGTTTGTCCGGGGAGTTCGTCGATGCTCAGACGGCGCTGCGGGTCGGTTTGGTGACCGAGGTGGTGGCCCACGATCAGCTGATGGCCGCGGCGATGGAACTCGCGGTGTCCATGGCCGGGAGTGACCAGCTCGCGGTGCGGACCATGCTCGACTCGTATCGACGTGCCGAGCAGCATCTCGTCGGCCCAGCGCTCGACGTGGAGAACGACATGTCGGTCGAGTGGATGGCAGGTTTCGACCCCGCTCGGGTGGCCGATCGTCGGTCCGGCATTGTCGAGCGGGGCCGGGCCAACAGCTGAGTCCTCCCCGGCTGTTGCATCGAACTTGTGTTCGATAAGCTTGGCGGGTGGGCTGGGATCAAGGACCACCGACGTGGTCGGAGATGGAACGGGTGCTCGCCGGCCGAGCGCCCGGCAGTGCCGACCGGCCCGGCACCGAGTTCGGTCCCGACCTCAGCGAATGGGCGCCGTTCCCCGGGGATGGCGGCGACAGTCCGGCCTGGTCGCGCAAACGCGGCGCCTATCAGGCCGAGGACATCGCGCGCGGCTCGTCGGCGGTGCCCTACGCCGAACTGCACGCCCACAGTTCGTACAGCTTCCTCGATGGTGCGTCGATGCCGGAGGAGCTGGTGGAGGAGGCGCAACGGCTCGGACTCCGCGCACTGGCCGTCACCGATCACGACGGGTTCTACGGCATCGTGCGCTTCGCCGAGGCGGCCCGTGAGTTCGGCATGCCGACCGTCTTCGGTGCTGAGCTGTCACTGGAACCCGACATCGCGCGGACGGGTCAGAACGATCCACCGGGCGAGCATCTGCTGGTCCTCGCCCGGGACGGTGAGGGCTACCGCCGTCTGTCACGGACCATCGCCGAGGCGCACATGGTCGCAGGGGAGAAGGGTCTGCTCCGCTACGACCGCGAAGCGCTCGCCGCGGCCGGCGGCGGGCACTGGCTCATCCTCACCGGATGCCGGAAGGGTGCCCTCCGACGCGCCCTCGACCGCGGCGGCGTCCCGGCCGCCGAGCAGGCGCTGCGAGAACTGATCGAGACCTACGGCCACGACAACATCGTCGTCGAGCTGACCGCGCAGGGCATGGCCGACGACGACGAACGCAACGCGGTGCTCGCCGGCCTCGCCGCCGGGGCGGGCGTGCCGACCGTGGCCACCACCGGCGCCCACTTCGCCGCGCCCCGGCGCCGACGGCTGGCGATGGCGATGGCCGCCGTCCGGGCCCGCACCGACATCGACACCATCTCCGGGTGGATGCCCGGCGTCGCCGGATCACATCTGCGCAGCGGCGACGAGATGGCGCGGCTGCTGCCCGCACATCCCGATGCCATCGACAACGCGGTGGGCATCGCCGCGGACTGCGCATTCCACCTGGGCCTCATCGCACCGCAGTTGCCACCCTTCGACGTCCCCGACGGGTACACCGAGGCGAGTTGGTTGCGCGAACTCACCATGACCCGGGCACGCCGCCGGTACGGCACCCCCGCCGAACATCCGCAGGCCTACCGGCAGATCGAGCACGAGCTCGCCATCATCGAGACGCTCACGTTCCCCGGCTACTTCCTGGTGGTCGCCGACATCGTCGACTACTGCAAGGCCAACGACATCCTGTGCCAGGGCCGGGGGAGTGCGGCCAACTCGGCCGTCTGTTACGCCCTCGGGATCACCAACGTCGACCCGGTCGCCAACACGCTGCTCTTCGAACGGTTCCTGGCCCCCGAGCGCGACGGCCCGCCCGACATCGACATCGACATCGAGTCCGACCGACGCGAGGAGGCCATCCAGTACGTCTACCGCCGCTACACCCGGGAGCGCAGCGCGCAGGTCGCCAACGTCATCACCTACCGGGGGAAGTCGGCGATCCGGGACATGGCCCGGGCGCTCGGGTACGCGCCCGGCCAGCAGGACGCCTGGGCCAAGATGCCCGACACCGCTCCCGCCGACGTCGCCGAACTCGCCGGTGAGATCCTCGGAATGCCAAGGCATCTGGGTATCCACTCCGGCGGCATGGTGATCTGCGACCGGCCGATCGCCGATGTCTGCCCCACGGAGTGGGCGCGGATGGAGAACCGCAGCGTGCTGCAGTGGGACAAGGACGACTGCGCCGCCATCGGGCTGGTCAAATTCGACATGCTGGGTCTCGGCATGCTCTCCGCGCTGCACTATGCGATCGACCTGGTCGCCGAACACAAGGGGATAGACGTCGACCTCGCCACCCTCGACCTCGCTGAACCCGCTGTGTACGAGATGCTCTGTCGCGCCGACTCGGTCGGCGTGTTCCAGGTGGAGTCCCGTGCGCAGATGGCCACCCTCCCGCGGCTGAAACCGCGCTGCTTCTACGATCTCGTCGTCGAGGTGGCCCTGATCCGGCCCGGCCCCATCCAGGGCGGCTCGGTGCATCCGTTCATCAAACGGCGCAACGGGGAAGAGCCGGTGACGGTCGAGCATCCGTCGATGAGCAGGGCGCTCGAACGCACCCTGGGGGTGCCGCTGTTCCAGGAGCAGCTGATGCAGTTGGCCGTCGACGTGGCCGGATTCGACGCCTCCGAGGCCGACCAGTTGCGCCGGGCGATGGGTTCCAAACGGTCGCCGGAGAAGATGGAACGCCTGCGGCAACGTTTCTACGAGGGCATGGAGAACCTGCACGGCATCACCGGGGACACCGCCGACCGCATCTTCGAGAAGATGGCCGCGTTCGCCAATTTCGGCTTCCCGGAGAGTCATTCGCAGAGCTTCGCGTCGCTGGTGTTCTATTCGTCGTGGTTCAAGCTGCATCACCCGGCGGCGTTCTGCGCCGCGCTGCTACGGGCGCAACCGATGGGTTTCTACTCACCGCAGACCCTGGTGGCCGACGCCCGACGGCACGGTGTCGCGGTCCATCGCCCCGACATCAATGCCTCACTCGCGCACGCCACCCTGGAGAACGAGGGTCTCGATGTCCGGTTGGGTCTCGACGGGGTGCGCGGCGTCGGGGAGGAGGCGGCGCAGCGCATCGTCGACCGTCGGTCCGACGGTCCCTACCTCGACATCACCGATCTCTCCCGGCGCGCCCGGTTGACGACCAAGGAACTCGAGGGGCTCGCCGGCGCCGGCGCCTTCGACGGGTTCGGCCTCAGCCGGCGTCAGGCCCTGTGGGAGGCCGGGGCCGCCGCGACGGTGCGCGACGATCAGCTGGCCCTGGAATCGGCGCAGGCGACCCCCACGCTTCCGGGTCTCTCCGACGTCGAGCTGGCGGCCACCGACGCCTGGGCCACCGGGATCACCCCCACGTCGTATCCGACGCAGTTCCTGCGTCCCCGGCTCGACGCGATGGGTGTGCTGGCCGCTGATCGCCTGCTGTCGGTGCCCGACGGTTCGCGCGTGTTGGTCGGTGGCGCGGTGACCCATCGGCAGCGTCCCGCCACCGCGTCCGGGGTGACCTTCATCAACCTCGAGGACGAGACCGGGATGGTCAACGTGGTGTGTTCGGTCGGTTTGTGGGCGCGGTACCGTGTACTCGCTCAGACGGCACCCGCTCTGCTGATCCGCGGCCGGGTGCAGAACGCCGAAGGCGCTGTGACCGTCGTCGCAGATCGACTGCAGCGCATGGATCTTCGGGTGGGGAGCAGATCCCGGGACTGGCAGTAGTCCTCCGGCGGACGCGCCGGGATGTCCGAGCCGGATCGGTGTTCACGAAGAACAGGAAGAGTCATGCCGCAACAGGTCGTGGTGACCGTCAAACCGAAGAGCAGCAAGGGCCCGTTGGTCGAGACGGGTCCCGGCGGCGCGATCACCGTCTACGTCCGCGAGCCGGCCACCGATGGCCGGGCGAACAAGGCCGTCTCCGAACTGCTCGCCGCCCACCTCGGGGTCCCGAAGAGCAAGATCGCGCTCATCGGCGGTGCCACGGCACGCACCAAGCGCTACCGCGTCGGCTGATCAGACCGCGCCGGCGAAACCGTGCTGCCGCCACGCCTCGTAGACGACGATGCTCGCGGCGTTGGCGAGGTTGTGGGAACGACGTCCGGCGAGCATCGGGATGCGGACGCGGTCGGTCACCTCGGGTTCGTCGAGGACCTCCGCCGGTAGCCCGGTCGGCTCGGGGCCGAACAGCAACACGTCGCCCGGCTGGTAGTCGACGTCGGTGTGGTAGCGCTCGGCATGGGCGGTGAACGCGAAGACCCGTTCCGGCTTCAGCGTCGTCCAGGCGGTCACCAGGTTCGGATGCACGGTGACATTGGCCATCTCGTGGTAGTCGAGTCCCGCGCGCTTCACCTGTGCGTCGGACATCGAGAACCCCAGCGGTTCGATGAGGTGCAGTTCGCACCCTGTGTTGGCGGCCAGCCGGATCGCGTTGCCGGTGTTCGGCGGGATGCACGGCTGGTAGAACATGATTCGGAACATGATGGTGCCAGCGTAGTCGGTGACGACCGTCGCAGATGCGCGCGATCGCGCCGGTCACACGGCGAGCGCGGTGTTGGCCCCGCAGAGCACGATGCACAGCGTCGAATCGGGTTGCGGCCGAACAGCTCCCGAGACCACACCGGCGACCGCGGTGGCGGTGCCGTGTTCGACGAGGATGCGGTGGGTGTCCCAGAGCATCCGTCGCGCCGCGATGATCTGCTCGTCGGTCACCAGGACGCTGCCGACCGCCGGGTTCCCGGCGACGGCCTTCCAACAGAGCTCGCCGACGCTGGTGGCGCCGAGCGAGTCCGCGGCGATGCTCTCGAGTTCGACGGGTACGGGAGCTCTCGCGGCGAGGGCTTGATGCAGACACGACGCACCGAGTGGTTCGACGCCGACGATGCGGTCGCCCGGGCGCAGTGTGGCGGTGAGGCCCGCCAGTAGCCCGCCCCCGCCCACACAGACAACCGTGGTGAGCGGTCCGGGCACGTCGTCGATGATCTCGAGGCCGATGGTGCCGGCGCCCGCGACGACATCGGGCAGATCGTAGGCGTGCAGCGCGAGCGCGCCGGTCTGCTCCGCCAGCGCGACGGCGGCGTCGGCGGCCTCGGAATAGCGCCGTCCGATGAGGTGGACGCGCGCTCCCGCGGCGCGCAGCGCGTCGATCTTGACCGGCGGCGCGGTCTCGGGGATCACCACGGTGACCGGCACGCCGACGATCCGCGCCGCGATTGTCGCGCCGATCGCGGCGTTGCCGCCGGAGGCGACGAGCACACCGGCGTCGGTCAGCAATCCCTGGTCTTGGGCGTGCAGCGTTGCCCAGAGGCTGCCGCGCGGTTTGAAACACCCGCCGACTTGGGCGTACTCGAGTTTGAGAACCACCTCGACCGGCCCGTCGACGGTGTCGATGGTCGTGCGCAGCGCCGGGGTGCGTCGGAGGTGGGGTGCGATCGCCGCGCGGGCGAGGTCGACGTCGCTGCGCACCACGGTCACCGTTCCGACAGTAGCGCCGTGGAAGAATGTCGGCGTGACGGCGATACGACTCGATGGCAAGACCACGCGCGACGAGATCTTCGCTGATCTGGCCGAGCGGGTGGAGAAGCTCAGGCTGGCGGGTATCACGCCTGGTCTGGGTACCGTTCTGGTCGGCGACGATCCGGGTTCGCACTCCTATGTCAAGGGAAAGCACGCCGATTGCGCCCGGATCGGCGTTGCCTCCATCCGCAAGGACCTGCCGGCCGATGCCACCACCGAGCAGCTCAACGCGGCGATCGACGAGCTCAACGCCGATCCGGCCTGCACGGGCTACATCGTGCAGTTGCCGCTGCCCAGGCATCTCGACGAGAATGCCGCCCTCGAGCGGATCGACCCGCTGAAAGACGCCGACGGACTCCACCCGATCAACCTCGGGCGGTTGGTGCTGGGCAAGGAGTCGACGCTGCCCTGCACCCCGCGCGGGGTCATCCACCTCCTGCGACGCTACGACGTCCCGCTGGCCGGCGCCCGGGTCACGGTGGTCGGGCGCGGGGTCACCATCGGCCGGCCCATCGGGCTGCTCCTGACCCGCCGGAGCGAGAACGCGACGGTCACCCTGTGCCATACCGGTACCACCGACCTGGCGTCGGAGATCGAGCGCGCCGACATCGTGATCGCCGCTGCGGGCGTACCGCACCTCATCACCGCGGACATGGTGAAACCCGGCGCCGCGGTGGTCGACGTGGGCGTCAGCCGTACTGACGAGGGTCGTCTCGCCGGCGACGTTCATCCCGATGTCTGGGAGGTCGCGGGCCACGTCTCGCCGAACCCCGGAGGTGTGGGTCCGCTGACGCGGGCGTTCCTGCTGGTCAATGTGGTCGAACGCGCTGAGCAGATGCTCGCCTCGGGGAGTGGCAGCGACGCGTGACCCGAGAGGAGCACCAGAGTGAGTCCGCTCACTCCGAGTCGCCCGGCGCCGCGGACGCCCGTCCCGGACACCGGGGGCGTCGGGCCGCCGACTCCTCCCGGTTGCGGGCGGTGCTTGTCCAGCTCCCGTACCTGCTGGTGATGCTGGGTGTGCTGGCCGCTGCGCTGCTCGTGATGTTCGATCGCTGGCGGCGTGGGTCCTTCGTCTTCGGGGCGGCTCTGCTCGTCGGAGCCGTACTCCGCGCCTTCATCCCGTCGTCGCAGGCAGGTCTGTTGCAGGTCAGGGGCAAATCGTTTGACGTGACGGCGATGGCCACGGTCGGCGGTGTGATGCTGTGGCTGGCGGCGTCGATCGACTCTTTGGGCACGGATTGATTACAATAGAGACCTGAGCGTGACCTGGCGGGCCAGTCATGCGCTCAACCAGGCAATTTTCCGCTGCTCTGCGCAGACACACCGACCGCTGGAGTTTGTATCACCGCATCACCAACCGACGGCACCGTGAATGAAGTGACGTCCATGGGCGTGTCAGCAGGGGCTGGCATGATCCACTACGTCCTCTTGACGCGTGACGATCTCGGTCGCAGTGTGGTCGATTCCCGCGTGATCGACGTGGATCCCACCGACGGCCTCGACTCCGCCGGCCGGGTCAACGCCGGGATCGACGTGATGCTCGGCGCCGCCCGCGAGACCGGGACGCGAGTGGGCCCGATCGGGGTCGCCGCACGCACGGGGAGCCAGCGTCGGCAGTTGCGTTCACGGGGCAGCGGACCCCGGCGTCAGGTCCGTCTCGCCGGCGAAGACGAGGCCGTGCTGGCCTACCTGACCGACACCGGAGAGATCGACCGTTTCTCGTCGGCCGTAATCGTCGACTGCGGCGACACCGGCATGTCGCTGTACACCGTCGATCCCCGCGAGGGTCGCATCGGCGACGCCGAGCACTCGACCGTGCTGAGCGGTCGCCGTCTCGACCGGTCCATCGTCGACCAGCTGACCGCCGACAATCCCGTCCTGGGCGACGCCACTCGGACGCGGGCGGAGCGCAGCGAGTTGCGCAGCGCGTGCCGGACCGCGAAAGAAGAGATCGCCTACGGCGGCGTCGCGGCCGCCGAGTCGGTCGTCGCGGTCTCGGCGAACACCGGTCGTGTGGCGCTGTCCGCGACCCAGGTCGAGCAGGCGATCGCGCCGATGATCGGTGATGCGAAAGAAGTGTTCGCCCGCTATGTAGCGGCCGTCAGGTCACGCGGCGTACGACCGGACGCGGTGGTGTTCATCGGCGGACTCGCCAACCTCCCCGCGGTGCGCGCGATCGCGGCAGAGCATGAGCTCGAGGTCGTGAACCCGACGGCGCCGGAGCTGGTCGTGGCCACCGGCGCAGCCTTGCTGGCCCTCCAGAGTTATTCGGGCGCAGCGCGTCTGGCGTTCATCGGTGGCAAGCCGCAGCGCGAGTGGCTTTCCGCGACCCCGATTGCGGTTGCCGGGGCGGTCATCGCGGCCGCGCTGATGACCATCTACGCGGTGAGCTCGTCGTTCGCCGACCGTCCGGCCGTCGAGCCGCAGCCGTCGGTCAGCAGTGTGCCCCCCGCGGCGGCGACCAGCGAGGAGGAGCCGCCGTCCACCCCGCGGCCCACCTCCCAGCCGATCACCCGAATCCCGGCCGAACCCGTCGAGCCCACCGTCGTCACTCCCGTTCCGACGCAACGGCCCGCGCCTGAGACCGGCTGGAACGACCCGCCGGCATGGGCGACGACGGAGTTGCCGCCGACGCGGCCGTCCACGAGTACCAGCACCCGCACCCTCTCGCCGTTCCCGTGGCCGGACCTGACCTTCCCGCCCGGTTCGACACCGACGATCCCGCCGGACCTGCTGCCCCCGGGTATGCGTCCGCCGAGCGTGGCGCCCACTCCGCCGCCGCCCACGTACTCGACGTCGACGTTGCGCTCCGCGCCCAGCGGCCCGCCGCGCCCGAGCAGTACTCGCGCCACCGGGTCGACTGAGATTCCGGGTGTAGCCGAACCGGGGAAGTCCGTTGACGGGGAGTCGGGCTCACCGGTGACCCCGGTACCTCGGTCCGGCAGCCCGGTTCCGTCGGTGCCGGCGCCGCGCTGACGAGACGCCGCCGACAGCTGGGCTACGGTCCGTCAGGCGTCGCGACGCGCGAGTTCGACCGTGCGCTTGAGTAGATCGCTGATGGCATCGAATTCGGTCAGGAATCCGTCGTGGCCGGTCTCGGAGTTGACGACCTGGAGCCCGCCGACGCAGTTGCCCAGTTCGTCGGCGAGTTCGACCTGTAGCCGGATCGGGTAGAGACGATCGGAGTCGATCCCCCCGACGATCACCGGAACGCGGCAATTGTTGAGCGCCTTGGCGACTCCGCCGCGACCACGGCCGACGTCGTGGTGGTTGAGGACCTCGGTGAGGACGACGTAGCTGGCCGGGTCGAAGCGGGACATCAGCTTCGACGCCTGGTGGTCGAGATAGCTCTGCACCGCGTAGCGCCCGCCGGTCAGGGGATTCTCGTCGCCCTGGGCGTCGTTGCCGAAGCGGGAGTCGAGCTCCGGCTCGCTGCGGTACATGAGATGGGCGATCCGACGCGCGATCCCCATGCCCTGCAACGGAATGCGGCCGGTGCCGTGGTAGTCGCCGCCGCACCAGTCCGGGTCGGCCTTGATCGCGGCGATCTGTGCGGACTGGATACCGATCTGATCCGCGGTCGCGCGGGCGCCGACGGCGAGCACGAGGGCGCTGCGGACGCGGTCGGGGTACTCGATGGCCCACTCGAGCGCGCGGGCGCCGCCCATCGAACCGCCGAGAACCGCACCAACGCTGCGGATTCCGAGGCGGTCCAGCAGTGCCACCTCGGCGCGGACCTGGTCGAGCACGGTGATCTGTGGGAAGCGTGAGCCCCAGGGCCTACCGTCGGGGGCGATGGAGCCCGGACCCGTAGAGCCCTTGCATCCGCCCAGGACGTTGGCGGAGATGACGCACCATTCGTCGGTGTCGATGGCCTGTCCCGGGCCGATCAGCCCGTCCCACCATCCGGCCGAGTCGTGGTCGGCGTCGGCGGGTCCGGTGACGTGCGAGTCGCCGGTCAATGCGTGGAGCGTGAGGATGACGTTGTCGCGGGACGGCGACAACGTCCCCCAGCGCTGGAACGCCAGGGTGACGTCGTCGATCCGTGCTCCGCTGTCGAGAGGCAACGAGCCGATGGGAATGCCGACGAGTTCCCCGTCCGGGAGGGTCTCCCAGTCGGGCTGATCAGATGCTGTCGCATTCAGGTCGATACTCACCGACAAAGCTGCCTCACCTGTTTCACTTGGCCGCCGCGAATCCCTGTTCGAGATCGGCCAAGATGTCGTCGATTCCCTCGATGCCCACGGCGAGCCGGACCAGTCCCGGGGCCACGCCCGCGGCGAGCTGCTCCTCGGGGGTGAGCTGGCTGTGGGTGGTCGAGGCGGGGTGGATGACCAGCGACCGCACATCGCCGATGTTGGCGACGTGGCTGTGCAGGCTGAGCGCGTCCACGAACTTCTTGCCGGCGTCCACTCCGCCCTGGATCTCGAAGGCGATGATCGCACCCTGACCCTTCGGGGCCAGTTCCTGACCGCGCTTGTACCAGGGCGAGGACTCCAGACCCGCGTACGCCACGGACTCGACCTGCGGGTGTGCCTCGAGGAAGGCGGCGACCTTCTGCGCGTTGGCGACGTGGCGCTCGATGCGCAGACTCAGCGTCTCCAGGCCCTGTGCCAGAAGGAACGCGTTGAACGGGGAGATCGCCGCGCCGGTGTCGCGCAACCACTGCACACGTGCCTTGAGTGCGAACGCGGGCGCGCCCAGGTCGGCGAAGACGGCACCGTGGTAGCTCGGGTCCGGCGTGGTGAAACCGGGAAACAGGTCCTTCCCGTCGCGCTGGACCCGCCAGTCGAAGGTGCCGCCGTCGACGATGACGCCGCCGATCGCGGTGCCGTGACCGCCGATGTACTTCGTCGCCGAGTGCACGACGATGTCGGCGCCGTGGGCCAGCGGGCTGATCAGGTAGGGGGTGGCGACGGTGTTGTCGATGATGAGGGGTACGCCGTTGCGGTGCGCGACCTCCGCGATCCCCGAGATGTCGAGGATCTCGTTGTTGGGGTTGGAGATCGACTCACCGAAGAACGCGCGGGTGTTGTCCTTGACGGCGGCCTGCCACGACGCCGGGTCCTCGGGGTCCTCGACGAAGCTCACCTCGACCCCGAGCTTGGGCAGTGTGTAGTGGAAGAGGTTGTACGTGCCGCCGTAGAGGCGGGGGCTGGACACCACGTGCCCGCCGGTCTCGACGGCGTTGAGGATCGCGTAGGTCTCGGCGGCCTGTCCCGATGCGACGAGCAGCGCGGCGACGCCGCCCTCGAGCGCGGCGATCCGCTGCTCGACGGCATCCTGCGTGGGATTCATGATGCGCGTGTAGATGTTGCCCGGTTCGGCGAGACCGAAGAGATTGGCCGCGTGCTGGGTGTCGTTGAAGACATACGACGTCGTCTGGTAGATCGGCAGCGCACGGGCATTGGTCACCGCGTCCGCGGACTGCCCGACGTGGATCTGCTTCGTCTCGAAGCTCCAGTTCTCGCTGGGATCGTTGCTGTCGAGGGTGCCGTCAGGGACATCAGACATGGCGATTCATCACTTTCTACGGTCGGCAGGGCCAACTCGACCCTGTTGGGGTCCGACCTTCGGACCCGCGCTTGCCGGGGATCGCCACTGCGATCCCGCAACCCGGTCATCACCCGGAGCACCCCACCGCGGAAGGAGGGTTGCCGATCAGCCAGCCGGGGCTTCGCACTGATACTCATGACCTGGCGACAAGGATATAACACGGATGTGAGGGCCCGAGAACCGTCCCGGTCAGGCCGCGCCCAACCCTTGAGAAGTGCACCGGAAGGGTGCCGGTGGCTGTCCTCCGACCGAGTGAAATCGGGTGTGTTCAGATACAAAACAGCTGGTCAAGGTAGTTAGCGACGCTCAGCGTGCTGTCGATTCCGCAATCGCGGATCTACTGTTCGACCAGCCCCGGCTGCACCGGAATGCTCCGCTCAGGTGGTCCGGGTTCGCACAGGAGCGCTCATGGCCGTGATGGCTCATCTCCGGACCCGACGGGCCTCGTTCACGGTCGCCGGCCTCACCGCATTTGCGGTGGCGGGCGCGCTCTGCCTGTCCGGTGTCGCCCCGGCGGGGGCCGCCGAATGCAGCGACACCGGCGCGGTCATCATCGTCGCCGGAACGAATGACCCGGAGAGTGCGCATCTCGTCGGCGTCACACAGCGCTACACCGGAAAGATGCCGACGGTGGTGGACGGTGACGTGGTCATCGTGGACGACCCTGACAGTGACTACCTGGCAACGCCGAAGGATGTCATCTACGTCGACTATCCGACCACGCTGTGGCCACTCGGCGCCGCGGGATACGACGACAGCACGACGCAGGGGAGAAGTGCGACGGCGTCGGCGATCGCCGGCTACCAGGCGCGATGCGGCGTCGAGTCGGACATAGTCGTCGCCGGCTATTCACAGGGCGCCCGGGTCGCCGGCGACGTGCTCGCCGACATCGGTAACGGGCGCGCCGAACAGGTGGTCGCGACCGACGAGAACGGCGAGGTCATGCTCGACGAGAACGGCGAACCAATTCTCGTCACCATCGAGCCGGGCGGGATCTCCGGCGAGCTGTACTCCGACCCCCGTCGGGCGGGAGACAAGACCGGCCGCGGGATCGAGCTCTCGCTGATCGGCATCATCCCCGGTCTGACGATGTCCGGCCCGCGGGGGAAATCAGAGACCGACAGCGGGTTCGGTGAGCTCGAAGGCGAGGTGGTGTCGGTCTGTATCGACGGTGATCCCATTTGCGACCTGCCCGACCCGATCCACGACCCGATCGGCGCGATCGACGGTCTGCTCGGCTACTTCACGAAGCACAGCCGGTATCCGTTCCAGATGTACCGGGACCCGAAGGAGCCCGCCTGGAACGACGGGCGGGCGGTCGAGTGCGATCCGGAGACTGCCGTCTGCATCGTCGCAGCGGACTCCGCCTTCGCTGAACTGATCCAGGACTGGGCTCGCGACCTCGGATACCGGGGTACGATCGGCGACTTCCTGTCCGGGCGTCCGACGATCGACCTGCCGTACGGCATCGAACTCGCGAACCTGCAGCCGGTGGTCCGGCTCGTGCAGGATCTGTTGCCACCGTTGCCGAAACTCGGATACGGCGCGTATCTGCCGGACCTGTTCGTCTTCGAGGACATCCTGGACGGCATTCTGACGCTGTCGCCGGCGCAGTTCGTCGGCGGCGCGCGAGCGTTGGCCGCCAGTCTCCGCAGCATCGTCCTGCTGCCGGTCAATTTCGTCCGGTACTGGGCGGGCGCGATCATCGGGCCGGTGGCGTCGGAGGGCGGCGCCGTCACGATTCTCGCGGCGGACACGTCGCACCTGCGATCGTCCACGTTCGCGCGACTGGCGGCCGTACCCGACGAGTCCGTGGGGCCGGTCCGCGCTGAAGAAGTGGGCGGGTCCGGCCCCTCGTCCGAGCCGTCGGCGGCCCGGGCTGCCGAACCGGATGCCACCGACCCGTCACCGGCCGAGCAGCCCCCGGTGGGCGACACGACCGACACGTCCTCGGGTGCCGACACGGGCACCGATGCCGAGACCGGTACGCCGGACGCGGAGCCCGCGCCTGCCCCGCCTCGCGACGACGACTCGCCGGCCGTCACCGATCCCTCGGGAAGCGATGTCAAGACGTCTGGAACCGACGGTCACGGGGGAGAGGACGGCGAGAGGGCCGGCTCGTCCGACACGGCTTCGGATCCAGACGGGCCCTCCCCAGATCCGTCCGAGCCCGACAGCGATGGGGGCTCCGAAGCCGGCGACTGACACCCCGCGCGATGCTGAGGACACTGCGCGTGTGAATGAACTCACCACCGGCTGAGGAATCAGCGCTGACGGGCGCGGGTTGGCATCAACCGTGCCTGATGCTCTCTCGACGACCGAAGCCCCGGCCGACCCCTCACTGACGGGTCCGTCCACCGCCGGGGAACTCCGCAGCCCCGCGCGGGCCGAATCGGCCGAGGTGTCCCGCCGGGTGCGTCGGTGGACGATCCTCGCCCTTGCGCTGGGTGGATTCGGGATCGGGACGACCGAGTTCGTCGCCATGGGCCTCCTGCCCAACATCGCCGGATCTCTGGGTGTCTCGGAACCGACTGCCGGACATGTCATCTCGGCCTACGCGATGGGTGTGGTGGTGGGTGCGCCGCTGATCGCGGCGCTCACCGCGCGGATGTCCCGTCGGACGCTTCTGATCGGCTTGATGGTGGCGTTCACGGTCGGCAACCTCGCGACCGTCCTCGCACCGGATTACGGTTTGCTGCTGGTGGCGAGATTCGTCGCCGGCCTCCCGCACGGCGCCTACTTCGGTGTCGCGGCTCTGGTCGCCGCTCATCTGGCCGGCCCGCGCAACCGTGGCAAGGCCGTGGGACAGGTGATGCTCGGTCTGTCCGTCGCGAACGTCCTCGGCGTACCGGCGGCCGCCTGGCTCGGCGAGACGCTCGGCTGGCGGTCCGCGTTCGCGATCGTGGTCGTGATCGGAATCGCCACCGTCGTCGCGCTGATCCGGGTGCTTCCCACGCTCAGCGGGGTGAAGACCACCGACCCGCTCACCGAGCTCGGTGCACTCAAGCGGTCCCAGGTCTGGTTCACACTGGTCATCGGAACCGTCGGGTTCGGTGGGATGTTCGCGTTCTACACGTATCTCAACTCCGCGCTGACCACCGACACCGGGCTGTCGGTGTCGGTCGTGCCGTTCGCCCTGATGTTGTACGGACTGGGAATGGTGACCGGCAACTTCGTCGGCGGTTATGTCGCGGACCGCAGCGTGGCGGTGGCGATCCTCGGCGGACTCACCGCCACCGCACTCTCCCTCGGCGCTTTTGCGGTGCTGGCCGAGAATGCTTGGGCGGCATTGATCCTCACCTACCTCGTGGCGCTCACGGGATCGATGATGCTACCCGCGCTGCAGACCAGGCTGATGGATGTGGCGGCCGATGCACAGACCCTGGCCGCGGCCCTGAACCATTCCGCGCTCAACATCGCCAACGCGGCCGGAGCGCTGCTCGGTGGCGTGGTGGTCGGTGCCGGCTACGGATACCTGGCGCCGTCGGTGGTCGGGGTGATGCTCGCGGTGGCGGGTATCGCGGTCACCGTCGTGGCCCTGGCGACCGCGCGGCACCAGCCCGTCGGGTCCTGAACGAGCGCGGCCGTTCTACCTACGACGAGGGCCGACCGGATGAGTCCGGTCGGCCCTCGTGTCGTCGAGTCGGTGCAATCAGCCGTTCGTGGGCGGTGTGGCGATCGTCTTCGACAGGTAGAGCTGCTCGCCGAGCTTGTTGATCAGCTCGAGTTGCGTCTCGAGATAGTCGATGTGTTCCTCTTCGTCGGCGAGGATCTGCTCCAAGAGGTTGGCGCTGGTGATGTCGCCCTTGGACCGGCACATCGCGATTCCGGGGCGGAGTCGTTCCACCACCTCGACCTCGATCGACATGTCCGACTCGAACTGCTCCCGGATCGACTGCCCAATACGCAGCGGCAGCAGGCGCTGATAGTTGGGCAGGGCGTCGAGGAACAGGATGCGGTCGGTCAGGACCTCGGCGTGAGTCATCTCCTCGATCGACTCGGCCCGTGTCTTCGCGGCGATCTCGGTGAGACCCCAGCTCTGCTGCATCTTCGCGTGCAGGAAGTACTGGTTGATCGCGGTCAGCTCACTCGTGAGCTGTTCGTTGAGGAGGTCGATGACCTCGGGGTCGCCACGCATCTGTCCGCCTCCCATTTCCCGTGTATGTCCGTTCGAACCGTAACACGACAAAACCCCCCGCGCGTCGTCTCGCGCGAGGTTCGTCGGGTCGGAGGTCAGGTCATGCAGCGGTCGTCGCGGTTGACGCCCTTTCGCTCAGGATGGTGTGCAGTTCGTCCAGGCAGGTCCCGCAGCCTTCGCCCGCGCCGCAGCGGTCGCTGATCGCGTCGACCGTGTACGCGCCCGCATCGCAGTGCGCATGGACCTCGTCCACGGTGACGGCGCGGCATATGCAAACGAACATCTCGGAAACTCACCTTCGTGCCTGGATTAGGCAATGCTTACATATTTTAGGGTGTCCGCACAAGGGTTGCCTTACCTTTTATCGACGCTGTCCGAGTGGCGCGATCACGGCCGATGGGCTGTCGGACCGCCGCCGTAGGATGTGGCCCCGTGCCACTCACGATCTCCACGGTGAACGTCAACGGAATCCGCGCAGCGGTCAAACATCGATCGGAGGCCAACCGCGGCCTGCTGCCCTGGCTCGACACATCTGGACCGGATGTGGTCCTGCTGCAGGAGGTCCGCGCGAGCGAGGAACTCGCCCGCGACGCGCTGGCGCCGGTGCTCGACACCGGATGGCATCTGACGATGAGCGAGTCCTCGGTGAAGGGTCACGCGGGCGTCGGTGTGCTGACACGTAGCGCGCCGTCGGCGGTGCGCGTCGGATTCGGGAGCGCGGAGTTCGACGACCTCGGCCGCTATCTCGAAGTCGACGTCGACACCGACCTGGGACCGCTGACCGCGGGAAGCCTGTACCTGCCGAAGGGTGCCGCGCTCTCCGACGCCGAGAAGGACATCGCCAAGCACGACGAGAAGGTCCGTTTCATGCGTGAGTTCGGCGCATACCTGGATCGGTTGGTCCGTCGACGCCGCCACGTCGTCGTGGGTGGCGACTGGAACATCGCGCCCGCCGAAGCCGACATCAAGAACTGGAAGGGCAATCTCAAGAGCCCCGGCTTCCTACCGCACGAACGGGCCTGGGTGGCCGACCTGCTCGCCGCCGGGTGGCGCGACGTCACGCGCGAACTCTTCCCCGACGACGCCGGGCCCTACTCGTGGTGGTCGTGGCGCGGTAAGGCCTTCGACAACGATTCGGGATGGCGAATCGACTATCAGCTCACCAACAAGATGCTGGCCGGCCGGGCGACCAAGGCCGAGGTGGAACGTGCCGCCGCCTACGACCTCCGCTGGTCCGACCACGCCCCGGTCACCGTGCGGTACGAGTGACCGGGTCTGACAAACTGGGCGTCATGACCAGCGACGTAGAGCGCAACGGAGACCCCACGGCCGAGTCGATGCCGACCCGTCCGCGTGTGCTGTCCGGTATCCAGCCGACGAGTGACTCCTTCCACCTCGGGAACTATCTCGGTGCGGTCCGGCAGTGGGTGGCGTTGCAGGACGACTTCGAGGCCTTCTACTTCATCCCGGACATGCACGCACTCACGGTGCCGTTCGACCCGAAGGTCCTCGCCGAACGCACCCGCCTGAGCGTCGCGCAATTGCTTGCCGTCGGTGTGGACCCCGAGCGGTCGACGATCTATGTGCAGTCCCACATCCCCGAGATCGCCCAGCTGACGTGGGTCCTGTCGTGCATCACCGGTTTCGGCGAGGCCAGCCGGATGACCCAGTTCAAGGACAAGTCGGCCAAGCAGGGCGTCGACGCGGCGGGCGTCGGCCTGTTCACCTACCCCATCCTGATGGCCGCGGACATCCTCGCCTTTCAGGTCGATCGGGTTCCGGTCGGGGAGGACCAACGGCAGCATCTCGAACTCACCCGAGACCTGGCCCAGCGATTCAACTCCCGGTTCGGCAAGGTGCTGAAGGTGCCCCAGGCGCACATCGTCGCCGAGTTCGCCAAGATCTACGACCTGCAGAACCCGACGGCCAAGATGAGCAAATCCGCCGAGACCGACAAGGGTCTGATCAACCTGCTCGACGATCCGAAACGTTCGGCGAAGAAGATCCGGTCGGCTGTCACCGACACCGGATCGGAGATCCGGTTCGATGTCGTCGAGAAGCCCGGTGTCTCCAACCTGCTGACCATCCAGTCGGCCCTGTCCGGTGTCGGCGTCGACGATCTGATCGCCAAATACGAGGGCAAGGGATACGGCGACCTGAAGGTCGACACCGCGGAGGTGCTGACCGAGTTCGTCACCCCGCTGCGCGGGCGGGTCGAGGAGTACCTGTCCGACCCGGCCGAACTCGACGCCATCCTGGCTCGGGGCGCGGCCCGCGCGCGTGCCATCGCCTCCGAGACGCTGGCGTCGGTCTATGACAAGGTGGGGTTCCTGGCGCCTGGCCGGTGAGACCGCATCCGCCGGACGCCGTCCCGCGATCCGACCAGGAAGGCCATCCATGACCTCCGCGCGAGACTCGGCGAGATCACCGGTGGACACGGCGAAATCAGCTGTGGACAACGGGATGACGACCGTCGACAAGGGCAAGTCGGCCTTCGCCGCGGCGCGGGAGAAGTGGCCCGCCGTCGAGCACTTGGTGCAGACCGTCGAACGCTACAACGACCGGCGCGGAAACGTGTATGCGGCGGCCATCAGCTTCAACGGCATCCTCGCGCTCGTCCCGATCATCATGGTGGTGTTCTCGGTCGCCGCGTTCGTGTTGGCGAATCAACCACAGCTGCTCGAGGACCTGCAACAGGCGGTGGTCGACGCCGCGCCCGGCAAGATGGGCGAGCAGCTCAGTGAGGTCATCGATTCGGCGATCTCCTCCCGCGCCGCGGTCGGGATCGTCGGTCTGATCGGTGCCGCCTTCACCGGGATCGGGTGGATCTCCGGCGTCCGGGTCGCCTTCACCGAGATGTACGGGGGCCGCGTCGACCGCAACCCCGTGCTGTCGAAGGTGTGGGATCTCCTCACGTTCGCATTGCTGGGCATGGCCTTCGCCGTGACGATGGCGCTGACGACGCTGGGCAACAGCGGGCTCACCACCACGATGCTCTCCTGGGTGGGCCTCGACGACGCGTCATGGGCCCCGGTCGTGGTGCGGGCCGTCGCCATCGTCGTGTCGGTGTTCGCCAGCTGGCTGCTCTTCACCTTCGTGCTGGCGCGGCTACCGCTGGTGCCGCTGCCCATGACGCACGCCATGAAGGCCGGACTGGTCATCGCGATCGCGTTCGAGCTGATGAAATCCCTTGGCGGGCTGTATCTCCAATCGGTCCTGGGCTCGCCGGCCGGGGTGGCGTTCGGTCCGATCTTCGGTGTGTTCGTCTTCGCGTACCTCGCGTCGCGGATCGTGCTGTATGCCACCGCGTGGTGCGCGACCGACCCCATCAACAGCAAGTACCAGGTCGTGGAAGAGCCGGACGCGGAACTGCACCGGCCGGTCCAGATCTCGCCGACGGTCGAGGTGAGCCCGGCGCCCCGGCCCGGCGCCCTCGCGGCCGCCGTCGGACTGGGCGCAGTCGCGGCCGCGCTGATCGGAGCCCTTCGGCGGCGTTGACCTCCGGCGCTGGTCGTCTGATCAGCGGCGTCCGGAGAGCTTCAACCCGATGAGCAGGAGGATGACCGCCGCGAGTGCGGCCACGAGCCCGATGAGGATCTGGACCGAGGTCGACGACGCCTGGTCGGAACCTGTTGCGACGGCGCGGTTCTCGGTCTGCGTCGGCGCTGGTGTCGAGGACGGTCCGGACGCGGCCGACGGCTCGACGAGGCGGCCCACCGAGATGGCGGGGTCGGTTCGGAATCCGTAGTCGAACATCGCCTTCGCCTGGTCCCAGTACGGATCCCCGTCGACGGACAGGCCGAACATCTGCACGATGATCACCGTCCGGCCGTCGCGTTCGGCGGCACCCACGAACGTCTTCCGTGCGTCGTCGGTGTAACCGGTCTTGCCGCCGAGCATTCCTGGATACCCATCGACGAGGAGGCGGTTGGTGCTGTACATGTCGTAGGGCGGATGATCCTTGTCGCCGGGCACATCTGGACGCCGCGGGTAGCCCGGGAAGCGGAACGTGGGCATCGCGATGATCTCGCGAAAGGTCGGCTCGGTCATCGCGGCCCGGAACAGCAGCGCCAGATCGTAGGGCGAGGAGGACATCCCGGCGGCGTCCAGTCCGGACGGGCTGGCAGCACGCGTGTCCGTCGCGCCCAGGTGCGCGGCCCGGTCATTCATCTTCTCGAGTGTCGCGTCGACGCCCCCGAGCTGACGCGCGAGCGCATGCGCGCAGTCGTTGCCGGACACCAACAACAGTCCGGTGAGCACGTCGCGAACGGTGTAGACACCACCGGGCCCCATGCCGCATGAGTCGCCTTCGGTGCTCCAGTCCTCGACGGTGGGCACGATCGGCGCCGCGAGGTCGAGTTCGTCGAGGACGACGAGTGCGAGCAGCACCTTGATCGTCGACGCGGGCCGGTAACGGCCGTGGGGATCCTTGGCGGCGATGACCTGTCCGGACTCGAGATCGGCGATCAACCAACCCGCGGAGGTCAGCCGTGGCGGAACGGGACCCGCCGACGGATCGGCGACGACCCCGCAACCGGCGAGATCGGCACCCCCGACGGCGGGAGAGGGAACCGGAAGGGGAGCGGGGGTCGTCGAACCCGGTGCGACGACCTCGGATTCGTCGACGGCCGGAGGTGTGGAGATCTTGTGCGGGCAGTGATCGGTGACCGGCGTGGTGATCGCCGGAGGCGGTACGGTCGGCAGCGGGACGGCCACGGCCGGGCCGACGCGAAGGACGAGGCCGAGCACTCCGACGGTCAGTACGGCGACGAGCGCGCACGCGGTACGACGAGTCCACGTCGGGGTCATCGGCCGCACGCTACCAGCGGGGCCGTGCGCTGCCGGAGACATCGTGCAACCAGCGCCGCATCACCGCTTCCGCCGTCGGCACGGTCACTTTCTCGGCGGCCGCGGCGTCGATCGGGAAGCGGTCGGTGGCCGACGCGCCCAGGACCTCGGCCACCGCGGACCGTGATTCCGGGTGTGACAGCCACCCCCTGACGAGATCGCCGCCGGCTTCGAGGTGGAACTGCACTCCGTAGCAGTTGTCCACGCGGAACAACTGATTGACGCAGGCGTCGGAGGACGCGAGCAGGGTGGCCCCGGGTGGCAGGGTGAACGTGTCGAAATGCCACTGGACGGTGTCGATGTCGCGTGGTGCGGGTGCGGTGACCGCACCGCCCCACACCGGGTCGGCCATCCCTGCCTCGTTGAGACGCACCCGGCGTACACCGAGTTCCGGTGTGTCGCTCGTGTGCACCTCGCCACCGAGAGCCGCTGCCAGCATCTGTGCGCCCAGACAGACACCCCAGATGGGCACATCCCGTTCACGGGCTCGGCGGAGCAGGTCGATCTCGTCGGCGATCCACGGGATGCGGTCCGCGTCACCGACTCCCATCGCTCCGCCGAGAACGAGGATGGCGTCGAAATCCGCTGGGTCGACGGTCGCGGGTTCGCGCCAGATCCGCAGGGTGGTCGTCTCGGTGATCGCGTGCAGGGCGGGTCCGTAGGCGCCGGGTGGTTCGGACTCCGCGTGCCGGATCTCCAAGACCCGCAACCGCTCCCGCGGGCGTTCGACCGGCTGTGTTCTGGTGCTCATGACGAGTTCAAGAGTACGGTCTCGGTGGCGATTCCTCTCACCGACGCGGGGGCGGAACCCACGCCGGGTTGCGTCAACCGGAATGACATGAACTCGTGGGACGGGACCCGTGCGCGGTGTGGTCGGCGACCCGTTCACTGTCGACCGTGATCTCACACCGTGCGAACCGCCCGCCGGACTGGAACAGCGCGTCGACCGGTGCCTCGGCCGCGGCCCGCGTGTACACCAACGACGCCTTGAACTTGCCGTCTGGATCTCGTTGCGACAGCGGCACTTCGGACTGTGTGCGGAGTCTTCCGTCTGCGTCCGTCCACGCTGCGGCGCCGTTGTGCTCGTGGTCGGAGATCAGCGTGATCGTGATGCGTTGCGTGTCGGTGGTGGGTGCTGCCGCGGCCGGTGCGAACACCAGGAGGCACGCGAGCGCACTCACCGCGAGTGTCAGCAGCAGCCGGAACAGAAGGGCGCGGGCCATGAAGTACTCCGTTCGATGGGCGATCACCGGTCCGGCGACGGGCCGGGTTCCTCGGTCTTCCTTCGACGCATCGGACGGCATATCGGTTCCATCGGGCTGCTGAGCGAGCGGAAGTCGGGATTCTGCTGTCAGCGGGTGATCGTCAGCGGCAGCGTGGTGAAACGACGGACGAGAACCCCGGGCTCCCACGCCGCCTGCGTCAGATCGACCCGGAACGCAGTCGTGGAGCGCAGCAGATGCTCGACCGCGAGACGCGCCTGCAGACGCGCCAGCGCGGCCCCGACACACAGGTGCATGCCCTTCCCGAACGCCAGATGTGACCGGCGCGCGGCCGGATCGAGGTCGATCGCCGCGGGGTCGACGAAATGGGCGGGGTCCCGGTTGGCGGCGCCCCACATCAGGAAGATGTGCGACCCCGCGGGCAGGTGCGCGTCACCGAGGGTGGTGTCGGCGACGACATGCCGGAAGTGGCCGCGGAACGGCGTCTCGAGCCGCAACGCCTCCTCCACGAACACCGGGATGAGATCGGGATCCCGGCGCAACCGTCCGGCGACGTCGGGGTGCCGGTCCAGCAGCCAGACGACACTGTTGAGCAGGCTCGTGGTCGATTCCGCCCCCGCCGCGACCAGCTGGAACAGGATCATCACCGCGGTCTCGTGATCGAGACTGCCGTCGGCGACACGGCGTGCCACCTCTCCCAGCGCGGTCGGCCCGCTCTCTTCGCTCCCGGCGCCGGCGCCGGTGTCAGTGTCAGTGTCAGTGTCAGTGTCAGTGTGCCTCAGCGCCGCCGACAGATAGGCCGTCAGCTCACCGACCGCCGCGGTCGCGGTCGTCAGCTGGTCCGGCGTGATGACGCCGTCGATCAGGACGTTCGTCGCGATCGCCCACCGGGTCAGCGTGGCACGGTCGGCGACCGGCAATCCGATCACCGCCGTGGCGACCTCCATCGGAATCCGTTGCGCGACAGCGCTCACCCAGTCGATCCGGCCACCACGGAGATCGTCGGCCCATGCCTCCGTGAGGCATCGACGAATGGTCGGTTCGAGCTCGCGGATGCGTGCCGGAGACACCGACCGCATGGCGAGCTTCCGATGATCGCGGTGCCGGGCCCCGTCGGCGGTGGCCAGGACGTGCATCGCGTCGCCCAGGCCGGCGACCGGGAACTCCGAGACCGTGCCGTCGCCGTGCCACACCATCGTGGCGGTCAGGTTCGACGAGAAGTCCTCGGGGCGTCGGACCGCGTCGGCGATCAGGTCCCAGGAGCCGACGGCGAAGAACGATGACTCCCCGATCCGCTGCACGGGCGAACCGGTGTGCAGACGCGAGTAGAAGGTCGTGGGGTCGGCGGTGGTGTCCATGGAGTCCAGCGTGGGCGACCCCGGGCCGTCGATGCACGCATATCCCCGAAGTCGAGATCGGTGAGAAGTCACGACACCATCCGGTGTCTCAGGCTAGCCTCGTGAACAGCTGGAACGTCCTTCATCGACAAGATGGTTCGTCTCACCATGAGAACGGGGGAGCGATGGCCCGGGACTGGCTGGTCGACGGAGACCGGCACGATGCTGCACGCGAGCGTCTGATCGCGCACGCGGCGGCCCTGATCGCACGCCGTGGCCTCGACGGGTTCGACCTCGACGAGCTCGGTCGTCGGGCGCACTGTTCGAGGGCGACGATCTACCGCCATGCCGGCGGTCGGGCCGCACTGATCGAGTCCGTGCTGGCCACCACGTCGGCACCGGTGCTCGCCGCCATCCGTGCGACCGTCGCGGATCTCACCGGGCCCGATCGCGCCCGGACGGCGATCATCGAGACCCTGCGCGCACTACGCGGCGACCGGGTCATCCGGCAGTTCCTCCGGCCCGACAACCTCATCGACGCGACGCCGACCGTCCTGTCGTCTCCCGCGGTGCACGCGGTGGCCGCCGATCTGGTCGGCGTCGATCCCGATGATCCGGCGGATGCACGGTTCCTCATTTGTTCCGTTCTCGCCCTGCTGCTCTGGCCCGCCGAACCCGAGGAGGAGGCGCGGAGCGCGGAATCGATCGTCGCCGGCATCTTCCGTCGGGACCCCGGGACCG
>NZ_JAMBDT010000036.1:0-45866 GCF_025143765.1 Gordonia sp. p3-SID1431 | reverse complement strand
ACGACCGTCGCCTCGGTGGGGCCGTAGGTGTTCCACACCTCGCGACCTGTGACGGCGAGCCGGTCGGCGAGCTCGGGCGGGCAGGCCTCGCCGCCGAAGATCAACAGCCGCACGGCTTCCAGCGCCTCCGGCGGCCACAGGGATGCCAGCGTGGGAACCGTCGACACGATCGTGATGTCGCGCGCCACCAACCACGGACCGAGGTCCATGCCGCTGCGGACCAGCGAGCGCGGTGCGGGCACCAGGCACGCGCCGTTGCGCCACGCCAGCCACATCTCCTCGCACGAGGCGTCGAACGCGACCGACAGTCCGGCCAGGACACGGTCGTGCGGGCCGATCGGGGCGTCCGGCAGGAACATGGCCGCCTCGGCGTCGACGAACGCCGCCGCGTTGCGGTGGGTGACCGCGACGCCCTTCGGCTTGCCGGTGGAACCGGAGGTGAAGATGATCCACGCGTCGTCGTCGGGTGTGGGGCGGGCAGGAGATTGCGCGGGCGTCGACGCCGGTTTCGTCGAACGGGGTCCGTCGGCGTCGACGATGGCGTCGACCTCGGCCTCGCCGAAGACGAGCTCGGCGCGTTCGTCCGGGTCGTCGGCGTCGACCGGCACGTACGCGGCGCCGGCATAGAGGGTCGCCAGGATCGCGACGTACAGGTCCCGCGACCCCGACGGCATCCGGATGCCGACCCGGCTTCCCCGCCCGACGCCGACCTCGCCGAGACGTGCGACCGTGCGGCGGACCACGGCCAGCAACTGGCCGTAGGTGAGGGTCATCTCGCCGTCGTCGATGGCCGCGGCATCCGGGTGTGCACGCGCGGTGGCGGTGAGCACGTCGCAGAGGGTGCGCGGCGGGTCTGCCTGTGCAGACAGGAGGAAATGAGGTGGAATGGGCACCTAAGCGGCACCTGCCGGGCGCATCCGCGATCTGGTCACGAGTCCGAGAATATAGCCGACGAAGGTGACCGAACGACCTCGACACCGTGAACGGCGACCCCGACGAACGGACTGAAACGGACGCTCCCGGGGTGTACGTTCGGGCACAGGAGGAATCTGATGCCCATCGTTCATCACCGTCGGCCGAGCCTGCGGTCGTTCCCCATCTGGTTCGGTGCGCGTGCGCTCCTGAAACCGACCCTGGCGCTGTGGCCGATCAACAAGCAGGGGCTGGCGGGGCTGTTCCTCATCGACCGCATCTTTGCCGTTGGACCCAAACCCCGCGGCGTGGTCCGTGAGCAGCTGGTCCTCGCCGGGCGGCCCGCCGAGCTGATCATGCCGGTCGGACCGTCCCGCCGGGACGGCGACACCGCGATGCTCTACCTGCACGGCGGCGCCTTCGTGGTCTGCGGGCTCGGCACCCACCGATCGATCGCCGCGCGGATGGCGCGGGCGTGTGAGGTGCCGGTGTTCTCACTCGAGTACCGGCAGCTGCCGAAGGCCGGTGTCGGGACGTCCGTCGTGGACGCGGTCGACGCCTACGCCGAGCTGATCAACGAGCGTGGCTTCCGGCGGGTGATCGTCGCCGGTGACTCGGCCGGCGGTTTCTTGGCCGCGAAGGTGGTCGAGGCGGCCACGGCGCGCGGCCTGCCCACACCCACGGCGCTGATCGGGTTCTCGCCACTCCTCGACATGGACCTGGGGGTCCACCCGGACCGTTCGAGTCGATCCGACGCCTATCTGCCCAAGTCGAAGATGGCCCGGTTGGCGCCCCAGTTCGATCAGGGGCCCGTCCAGCTGACCGGTGTGCGCCGCATCGCCGACGCCGATCTCACCTCGTTCCCGCCGACCGTGCTGGTCGCGGCCGAAGGTGAGATGCTCGAGCCCGACGTCATCGACCTCGTCGAGTCGCTCGACGCTGCGGGCGTCACGGCCGTGGCGCACCTCTACGCATGGCAGGTGCACGCCTTCCCGGTGTTGAGCGCCCGCCACCCGGAGACCCTGGACGCGGTCGAGGTGACCGCGGCCTTCGCCGCCGAAGCGATCCGAGAGGGCAAGAGCACTGACGAGCGAACGGGCAAACGGGCCGGCTGACGGGGCGGGTGCCCCGAACCCGGCGACTCCGGATGCGGTGAACCCGGGGCAGTCGTACGCCGACGAGCTGGAGACCAGACCGCCCGGCGCAGTGGACGCCCGATTCACCCTCGCCGCCGAGCGAACGCTGCTCGCCTGGGTGCGGACCGCACTCGGCTTCATGGCGGCCGGTATCGCGGTGGTCTACCTCGCTCCCGACGAGACGACGCCGATGGTCGACATCGCGCTCGGCGTCGTGATGGTCGGACTCGGTGCCTCGCTTGCGGTCCTCGGCGCCTGGCGGTGGCGACGGACCACGCGAGCGCTGACCACCGGCGGCGAGATGCCGGGGCCGACGCAGGTCATGCTCGTGGTCGCTGCGATAGTGGTGGTGGCCGTCCTCGTCGCGGTTGCCATGGTGATCCAGTCCTGACCTGCGCTCCACAACGGCACGCTGCCCATGTCGGCGGCCGCGACCATCAGCTGTCCACCACTGCAGGAGATCATCGTGACCACCGGCCCCGACTTCTCGCGGAGCGCGCAGACGTTCTCGATGACGCTGACCATCGTCGGCGCGACCATCCTCATCTTCTGCATCGGCTGGCTGACGGTCGGCTGGTGGCAGGACGGTCGGTGGTTCTGGGTGGCCGTCGGGATCGCCGTGGTGATCGTGAACTTCGTGCTGATCGCCATGCAGCTCCGGCGCCGCCTCGGTGAGCGGGTCAAGGACACCGACGATCGCCCCCGGCGCCGTGGCCTGATCGACAACTTCGACGACCTCGACGACTGAGCTCACCCCTGCTATCCATTGCTCCCTGAGGTGCGAGGAGCGCAAGCGACGCCCTCCCTATGCTCCCTGAGGAGCGGGCGGAGCTTGCGGAGCCCGCGTCACGAAGGGTCACGCCGTCAGCGAATCCGAGTCCTCGGGGTCGTCCTCGGCGAACTGCGTCCGGTAGAGCTCGGCGTAGCGTCCGTTGCGCGCCAGGAGCGTCGGATGATCACCGCGTTCGACGACACGCCCGGCTTCGAGTACGACGATCTCGTCGGCGGCCCGGATCGTCGAGAGCCGGTGCGCGATGACGATCGAGGTCCGTCCCTCGAGGGCCTCGCCGAGCGCCGCCTGGACCGCCGCCTCCGACGTCGAATCGAGATGCGCGGTCGCCTCGTCGAGGATGACCACCGACGGTTGTGCGAGCAGCAGACGGGCGATCGTCATGCGTTGGCGCTCACCGCCGGACAGCCGGTACCCGCGTTCGCCGACGACGGTGTCCAGTCCGTCGGGCAGTGAGCCGACCAGCTCGTCGAGCCGAGCCCGTCGCAGTGCGTCCCAGATCTCGTCATCGGACGTGTTCGGCTGGGCGAGCACGAGATTCGCCCGGATGGTGTCGTGGAAGAGGTGGCCGTCCTGGGTGACGAGACCGACGGTTCGATGGACCGATGCGGTCTGCAGTTTCCGGATGTCGACTCCGGCCAGCTGGATCGAGCCCTCGTCGACGTCGTAGAGGCGGGTCGCGAGACTCGCGATGGTCGACTTGCCGGCACCGGAACTGCCCACGAGAGCCACCATGCTGCCGGCCGGGACATCGAGGTCGACATGGTGCAGGACCGTCGTGCCGGCCCGATTGTCGAGCTGGGCAACCTCTTCCAGCGATGCCAGCGACACCTTGTCCGCCGCCGGATAGGCGAAGGACACGTCGTCGAATCGGACGGACACCGGCACGGGCCGCCCGCTCTCGGTGCCGGGCACCGGGACCGCGTCGGGTGCGTCGGCGATGAGGGGTTGTAGGTCCAGGACCTCGAAGACGCGCTCGAAACTGACCAGGGCGCTCATGATCTCGACCCGTGCGTTCGCCAGGGCCGTGAGCGGTGCGTACATCCGGGTGAGCAACAGGGCCAGGGAGACGACCGCGCCCGCGGACAGATGATCCTGTACCGCAAGCCATCCGCCGAGCCCGTAGACCAGGGCGAGGGCCAGCGCCGACACCAGCATCAGCGTCGTCATGAAGTACGCCTGCAGCATCGACCGTCGTACGCCGATGTCGCGCACCCGGTCGGCGCGGTCGGCGAACTCGCGCGACTCGAGATCGGGACGCCCGAACAGTTTCACCAGCGTGGCGCCGGGGGCGGAGAAGCGCTCGGTCATCTGTGTCGACATCCGGGCGTTGTGTTCGGCGGCCTCGCGGGAGAGTGCGGCCATGCGCCGGCCCATCCGTCGCGCCGGTATCACGAAGACCGGCAGCAGGATCAGCGCCAGCAACGTGATCTGCCAGCTGATCGCGATCATGACGCCCAGCGTCAGGGTGAGGGTGACGATGTTCGAGACGACGCCGGACAAGGTGTCGCTGAATGCCCGCTGGGCGCCGATGACGTCGTTGTTGAGCCGGCTCACCAGGGCCCCGGTGCGGGTGCGGGTGAAGAACGCGATCGGCATCCGCTGCACGTGGTCGAAGACAGCTCGCCGTAGGTCGAGGATGAGACCCTCCCCGATGTTCGCCGACAGCCACCGGACCCCGATTCCCGCGGCGGCCTCGGCGACGGCGATCAGCGCGATGGCGACCGCGAGTCCGACGATCATCATCTCCGAGCCGCTCTCGGTGATGACGTTGACGACGCGACCCGCCAACAGCGGGGTCACGACGGTCAGCACCGCGGTGAAGACCGACAGCAGGAGGAACCATCCGATCCGGCGTCGGTGCGGTCGGGCGAACCCACCGATACGGCGAAGTGTCACCCGGCGGTCGCCCCGTAATCGCTTGCTGCTGGGCTGGGTGGAGGACTTGTACATCATGTCCCAGGCCACGGACTGCATACTCATGCCGTCCACGGTAGAACTTAAACCCAACTTGAGGTCCAGCTTGTTCGCTGCCAGAGGAATCCCGAGTGCGAACATGCTGGGTCGCCCCGGCCGGCTGAGGTCCCGTCCGGCTCCCGACGTCGGCGTCTGTCCGCATGCTCTACGTTGGTATGCGAGGTCACACGACGATTGGGCCGACTCCGCAGACCGGCCCGCGCCGGCGGGTGAGGGCCGGTGGCGAAGGAGCGATGGACATGGCAGAACTCAAGCTCGGTTTCAAGGCGTCGGCGGAGCAGTTCGATCCGCGCGAGCTGGTGGAGATCGCGGTCGCGGCCGAAGAGCACGGCATGGATTCGGTTGCGGTGAGCGATCACTTCCAGCCCTGGCGGCACAACGGCGGCCACGCCCCGTTCTCGCTGGCCTGGATGGCGGCGGTCGGCGAGCGCACCAAGCGCGTGCAGATCGGCACCTCGGTGATGACCCCGACCTTCCGCTACAACCCCGCGGTCATCGCGCAGGCCTTCGCCACGATGGGCTGCCTCTACCCCGGACGCATCATGCTCGGTGTCGGCACCGGCGAGGCGCTCAACGAGTACGCGACCGGCTTCCAGGGAGAGTGGCCGGAGTTCAAGGAACGCTTCGCGCGCCTGCGCGAGTCGATCAAACTCATGCGCGAACTGTGGACCGGCGAAGAGGTCAACTTCGACGGCGAGTACTACCACACGCAGGGCGCCTACATGTATGACATTCCCGAGCAACCGATCCCGGTCTACGTCGCCGCCGGCGGGCCGGTGGTCGCACGCTATGCGGGCCGTGCCGGCGACGGTTTCATCTGTACCTCGGGCAAGGGGCCCGAGCTCTACACCGAGAAGCTGCTGCCCGCGGTCGCCGAGGGTGCGGCCAAGGCCGAGCGCGATGTCGACACCATCGACAAGATGATCGAGATCAAGATCTCCTACGATCCCGATCCCGAACTGGCGCTGGAGAACACCCGGTTCTGGGCCCCGCTGTCGCTGACCCCGGAGCAGAAGCACAGCGTCAACAGCTCGACCGAGATGGAGCGGCTGGCCGACGAGCTCCCGATCGAACAGGTCGCCAAGCGGTGGATTGTCTCCTCCGACCCCGACGAGGCCGTCGAGAAGGTCAAGTTCTACACCGACGCCGGGCTCAACCACCTCGTCTTCCACGCCCCCGGCCACGACCAGCAGCGGTTCCTGGAGAACTTCGAACGCGACCTCGCCCCGCGCCTACGCAAGCTCGGCTGATCACGAAAACCCCTGCGCGACAGCGGCATCAAGCATCTCGAGCACTCTTCGGACGGGCGGCAGGTCGAGTCCGCTCTGCCGTACCCGGACCCGCACCTCGCGTGCGGGCGTCGGGTCGACGATGGGAACTGCCGTGACGCCGGGCGGCAGGTCGACGAGCGCGAGCCGGGGGACGACGGTGAGTCCGACCCCGGCCGCGACGAACCGTATCGCGGTCGGGTAGTCCTGGGTCTCGACACTGAAGTCGGGTACGAAACCGACCGACGTACATGCGTCGAGCACTGCCTGCCGGCAGGGTCCCCGCGCCACGTCGTTGTCGACCCACGGGACCTGGGACAGTTCGCGCAGGGTCACCGACTCCAGCGCCGCCCATGCTGAATCCACGGGTACGACAGCGGAATACGGGTCGGTGGTCAGCCGGCGTCCGACGAACCCGGCCACGTCCGCGGACGGGCGTTGACTGTCCTCGACATAGATCTCGATGTCGGGTGCCGCCGACGACGGGCCCATCAGCTCGATGAGGCGGAGATCCAATCGCAATCCGGGGAATTCGCGCGAGATGGTGGCGACGATCGGCGGGATCCAGGTGGCGCCCGCCGAGGCGAAGTAGTTGATGCGCAGCTGACCGAGCCGGCCGTCGCGCAGCTCCGAGATCAGACCGTCGATACGGGCGATCTGCTCGAAGACGGTGTCGGACTCGCGGGCCAGGATGGTGCCGGCCTCGGTGGGTACGATGCCGCGACCGTCTCGCTCCACCAGCGACAACCCGGTCTCGCGCTGCAGGGTGGCGATGTGCTGGCTGACCGCTGACGGCGTGTATCCGAGCGAGGCCGCGGCTCCGCCGATGGACTGCTCGCCGATGACCGAGCGCAGAACCCGAAGGCGGTGGATGTCGACCATGGGGCGACGATACCGCGGCAACTGTGCAGCGGCGCTGAAATGTTCGGAACAAGTATTCACTTGTCCTGAAGTGCCGGATGAGTGAATCTGGAACACATGTCCTCGCGCCCGACACCGGCATCGGCTGGGTCCGCCACCGCTTCCCTGCCGGCTCTGGCCGCCGTCGTCACCGTCGTGCTGTGGGCGTCGGCGTTCATCGGCATCCGCGCGCTCGGTGACACGTTCTCACCGGGTTCCATGGCGTTCCTGCGGTTGCTGGCTGCGGTGATCCCGCTGACGCTCATCGTGATGGTGGTACGTCTGCGCGCACGGACAACCGGGGCGTCGGCCCGTCCGCTGCTACCGCGCGGCCGTGCGCTCGCCCTGGTGACGGCGTACGGGGTCGCTTGGTTCGCGGGCTACACCGTCCTGCTGAACTGGGCCGAACGCCACCTCGACGCCGGGACCGCGGCGCTGCTGGTGAACCTGGCGCCGATCCTCGTGGCCGTCGCCGCGGGACTGTTTCTCGGAGAGGGGTTTCCGCGTCATCTCGTGATCGGTATGACGATCGCCTTCGCCGGTGTGGTGCTGATCGCCGCCGGCGGGTCCGCCACCGCGGACGCGCACGCCGACTGGCTCGGCATCGTACTCGGGGTCGGCGCGGCGGTTCTGTACGCGACCGGGGTGCTGATCCAGAAGTCGGCCCTACGTACCGTCGATGCGCTGACCGCGACCTGGTTGGGCGCGGTAGCCGGCCTCGTGGCCACCGCGCCCTTCGCCCCCGTCGCCGTCACCGAACTGTCCGGCGCCGAGCCGGGGGCGATCTGGGCGGTGATCTACCTCGGGGTCGGGCCGACCGCGATCGCGTTCTCCACGTGGGCCTATGCGCTGGCCCGCACCGACGCGAGTGCGATGGCGGCCACCACCCTCGTGGTCCCCGCGATCGTCATCGTCCTGTCGTGGGCGCTGCTCGACGAGTTGCCCACCGGCGTCGGCATCGTCGGGGGACTCCTCTGTCTCGGTGGGGTCGCCATCGCCCGCCGATTGCTGCCGATGAGACCGCGTACGGGCCGGTCGGCGCGTAGCCTGGACGTGTCGTCGCCGACGATGACGCCCCCCGATACACGACGCGTTCCCGGCACGACCGCAACCGAGGAGACATCGCCATGCGCAAGTTCGTCGCCGGCCTTGCCATCGGCGGATCGCTGACTTTCGCCACGGCGGCAACGCTTCTGGCTGTCGACTCGGAGTCGCCCGCGGCGTCGCCCAGTGTGAACTGCGGACCGCTCGCCGGTTCCGGACCGATCCCCGGGTGTTCGTACCGCGTCGACGGGACCCGATTGCAGATCAGTCTCTACAACAATGCGACGCGCAATCCGGCGGTGGAATGCACCCTCACACCGAGCGGCGCTGTCCATCCCGTCGCCGCCACCACGATGGGGCCGGGGGCGCGTGGGGTTCTCACGGCGTCGGTGTATCCGAATGTGCCGAGGACCTTCGTCGTCCATTGCCTCGGCGGCGGTGCGGGTGCCGACCGCGTGGACCGGCAGACCACGATCACCGCGCGCGCCGAGACGCCGGAGCCGGCGCGTACGACGCCTTCGGTCCGCCGTACGTCACCGGCGCCTGTCCCGTCGGCGCCTTCGACGTCATCCGAGCCGGAGGGCCCCGCCGAGATCACCACGACGCCTCCGACCACCGAGGACGCCGCACCGGGCAACGCCGTGACCACCACGACGACCACCACGACGGTTCCCGCCTCGTCCTGATTCGCTACGGTTTTCGCATGGATCGTGACCGCATGGTGGATGTCGGAGTCGGGCTGGTGTCCCGGTTCGGGGCCAAGACGCTGAGTCTGACGTCGGTGGCCCGGCACGCCGGGGTGGCGCGGGCGACCGCCTACCGGATGTTCGGCGGCCGCGAAGCGCTGGTCACGGCCATCGTGGAACGCGAGGTGTCGCTGCTGCGGGTCAAGTTGATCGAGTGGTCGGCGACCGCGCCCGACGCGGCGGGCAAGATCCACGCGCAGGTGGTGAACGTGCTGCCCTACATCCGCAACCACGACGCGTTGCAGTACGTGCTGCGCAAGGAGCCGGAGGAAGTGGTCCGCGCGCTCGTCGCCACCAACGATTCGGCCGGGCCCACGCTCATCCATCAGATCGTGTCGGAGGCCCTGCCCGATCTGGAACCCGAGATCGGGGACCAGCTGTTCCCCACCCCGCGGGGGGCCGCCGAGTTCCTCGTGCGCACCATCTACTCCCTCATGCTCATCCCCGACAGCTTCCTGAGTGACGAGCAGATCGCCGAACTGGTCGTCCGGGCGATCGTCCGAGACGACACCGAGAGCGGTGGCGCGCCGACGGGCGGCAACCGGCCGGGCCCGGTCCGATGACCGGCGAGCACGTGTCCGACGAAACCGCGATCCCCGTCGTGGGGATGCTTCGGCCGCGCTGGGGAGCCCCGGCGCGCACGGCCGAACTGCCCGGCGCCGCGGCTGCGCTGGCCGGGGACCGGAAAGCCGACGCCGGCGTCGACCCGGGGACGATCTCGCCGGCTCGGTCGACGGTCGATGCTGCTGTCCGCGAAGAGATCTCGGCTGTCGTCGGCGCCGACCACGTCTCCGACGCGGACGCGACACGGGTACAGCACACGCGCGGGTACTCCACCCCGGACATCCTGCGGTTGCGCGCGGGTGACGCCGACGACGCGCCCGACCTCGTCGTGTACCCGGGCGACCACGAGGAAGTGGTCGCGATCCTGCGGTTGTGTTCGGAGCGACGGATCGCGGTGGTGCCGTTCACCGGCGGGACGTCCGTGGTGGGTGGGTTGACGCCGGACCGCGCCGGATTCGCCGGCGTGATCAGTCTCGACCTGCGCCGTCTCGACCGCGTGGTGGAGATCGATGAGATCTCCCGGACGGCGACCCTGCAGGCCGGTCTGCGCGGACCCGCGGCCGAGGCGCTCCTGCGCGAGAAGGGTTGGACCATCGGTCATTTCCCGCAGTCCTATGAGGGCGCCGGGATCGGTGGATATGCCGCGACTCGCTCGGCCGGCCAGTCCTCGGCGGGGTACGGGCGCTTCGACGAGATGGTCGAGGGTCTCGTGTTGGCGACTCCGCGGGGAACCATCGAACTCGGTACCGCGCCGCGGTCGGCGGCCGGACCCGACCTGCGTCAGATGGTCCTCGGGTCGGAGGGCGTGTTCGGTGTCATCACGAGCGTGCAGATCCGTATCCGTCCGGCCCCGACGACCCGCGTCTTCGACGCCTGGCGGTTCGCCTCGTTCGCCGAGGGCGCGACCGCTCTTCGTCGGCTGGCCCAGGACGGTCCGCTGCCGACGGTGCTCCGGCTGTCCGACGAGGTGGAGACGGCGTTGAATCTCGCTGATCCCGTCGGCGCCGGGAGCGAAGCGAGCGGGCCGGATGACGTCGGCGCCGGGAGCGGTGACGGCGATGGCGGCGGCGGAGCCGGGTGCCTGGTCGTCGCCGGATATGAGGGTGCGGCCGACGAGGTGGCGCGGCGACGCGATGCGGCGTCGTCGATGTTGATCGAAGCCGGTGGCAGCGCACTGGGAGATGGTCCCGGGGAGGCCTGGCGGACAGGACGTTTCGCGGGACCGTACCTTCGCGACCCGTTGCTCGATGCCGGGGTGTTGGTCGAGACGCTCGAGACCGTCGCGTTCTGGTCGCGGCTGCACGACGTGCGCGCCGCGGTGACGGCCGCGCTGACGGACTCGCTCACCGCGTCGGGTACGCCGCCGCTGATCATGTGCCACGTGAGTCACGTCTACGCGTCGGGTGCCTCGCTGTACTTCACGGTCGTCGCACCGTTCGCCGACGACCCGCTGGCGCAGTGGGCGGCGGCGAAAGTCGCGGCCAATTCCGCGATCCGGGCGTCCGGTGCCAGCATCAGCCATCATCACGCGGTCGGCCGGGATCACCGTGACGCGTACCACGACGAGATCGGGCCCCTGGCCCTGGACGCGTTGCGGGCGGTCAAGGCGTCGCTCGATCCCGACGGTGTGTGCAATCCGGGTATTCTGCTCTGACGCCCGACTCCGGGACCGGGGTTGCCCGGTCCGTCCGCCACTATGCTGGGGCGCATGGCCACGGATAGAGTTCAGACCGCCGACGCCGACGGACCCGCGAGCGCGGATCAGATCGTCGCCGACCCCACGACCAGCATCTACATCGCCTCGGCTGAAGGCGAGACCGGTAAGTCCATCGTCGCGCTGGGGTTGCTGGCCCTGCTGTCGGCGACCGGCGGGCGGGTCGGGGTGTTCCGTCCGATCTCGCGGACGGCCGCGGAGGATCGTGATCCGATCCTCGATCTCCTCCTCGACTACGAATCCGCCGACCTCCCGTACGAGGACTGTCTCGGTGTCACCTACGAGGAGGTGCACAACGATCCCGAGGGCGCGGTCGCCGAGATCGTCGCGCGCTTCCACGCGATCCAGTCCCGCTGCGACCGCGTGGTCATCGTGGGTTCGGATTACACCGATGTCGGCACCCCGTCGGAGCTGAGCTACAACGCCCGGATCGCCGCGAATCTGTCGGCGCCGATGGTGTTGGCGATCAAGGCGATCGACCGGTCGCCGGAAGAGATGCACGGTCTGGCCGAGGGCCTGATCGCCGAGGTGACCGCTGCCCATGCCACCCCTGTCGCGCTCGTCGCCAACCGGTGTGACCCCGATCGCATCGACGAGATCCGGGACCAGTTGCGCAGCACCGGGGTTCCGGCGCTGTGCCTACCCGAGGACCCGGTGCTCTTCGCCCCTACGATGGGGGAACTCAAGGAGGCGCTCGGCGCGACGATGTACAGCGGTGACGAGGAATTGCTCGACCGCGAGGCGCTCCGGGTGATGGTCGGTGGCATGACCGTCGAGCACATCCTGGAGCGGCTCACCGACGGCACCGTGGTCATCACGCCCGCCGACCGGTCGGATGTTCTCCTGGCACTCGTGAACGCCAACACCGCACAGGGTTTCCCGCGTCTGGCCGGCATCATCCTCAACGGCGGACTCAAACCGCACCCGATGATCGAGGCGCTGGTGAGCGGGTTGAAGCCGACCCTGCCGATCATCAGCTGCCCGCAGGGCACCTACGACACCGCGCGTACCGCCGCTCACACGCGCGGCAAGGTGGGGGTGGGCTCGGTACACAAGATCGAGGCCGCACTGGCGATGATGGAGACCCATGTCGACCCCGAGAAGGTCATGCGCAACCTCAACGTGTCGACGCCGACCGTGGTGACGCCGCAGATGTTCGAGTACCGGCTGATCTCCCGCGCGCGCGCCGACCGGAAGCACATCGTGTTACCGGAGGGCGACGACGACCGAATCCTACGGGCCGCCAACAGGCTTGCGCGGCGCAGCGTTGCCGACCTCACTCTGCTCGGTGATCCCGAAGCGGTGCGCGAGCGCTCCATCGAACTCGGACTCGACCTCTCCGACGTCAGGGTCATCGACCCGGCCGAGTCGGAGTATCTCGACGAGTTCGCCCGGATCTACACCGAGCTGCGCAAACACAAGGGCATGGATCTGGAACGGGCACAGGAGAAGATGCGGGACGTGTCGTACTTCGGCACGATGATGGTGCACACCGGGCGCGCCGACGGGATGGTGTCGGGGGCGTCGCACACCACGGCCCACACGATCCGGCCGGCCTTCGAGATCATCAAGACCAAGCCGGGGGTGTCCACCGTGTCGAGCGTGTTCTTCATGTGCCTGGCCGACAAGGTGCTCGCGTACGGAGACTGCGCCATCGTCCCGGATCCGTCCGACGAACAGCTCGCCGACATCGCCATCTCCTCGGCGCAGACCTCGGCGGCCTTCGGTATCGATCCCCGGGTCGCGATGCTGTCGTACTCGACCGGGACGTCCGGATCGGGTGCCGACGTCGAGAAGGTCAAGACCGCAACCGAACTCGTGCGCGAGCGGCAACCCGATCTGCTGGTCGAGGGGCCGATCCAGTACGACGCCGCGGTGGAACCCTCGGTGGCGAAGACCAAGATGCCCGACTCGCCGGTGGCCGGCCGTGCGACCGTGCTGATCTTTCCCGACCTCAACACGGGCAACAACACGTACAAGGCGGTGCAACGCAGCGCGGGCGCGGTCGCGATCGGCCCGGTGCTGCAGGGCTTGAACAAGCCGATCAACGACCTGAGTCGCGGCGCCCTCGTCTCGGACATCGTGAACACGGTCGCCATCACCGCGATCCAGGCCCAGCAGGAAGGTGTTGACCCACTCGCCGAGAACGTCGCCTCCGCCGAGGCCGAGGGTCCCCGATGAGCGGGGCGTCGGGTGCGGTGCTGGTGCTCAACGCCGGCTCGTCGTCGCTGAAATACCGACTGGTGCAACCGGCGGACGGCACGGTGATCGCGGAGGGAATCGCGGAGCGGATCGGCGACTCCGGTTCGTCGATGACTCACGAACAGAACGGCGAGACTGTCACCGAGACACTGGAACTCGACGATCACCTCGCTGCGGTCCGACGCGCGGAGCGCTTCTTCGCCGACAACGGAACCGATCTGGCCGACGCGGGACTGAGCGCGGTCGGACATCGGGTGGTGCACGGTGGCCGGTCGTTCTACGAGCCGACGGTGGTGACCCCTGAGGTGATCTCGGAGATCGAGCGGATCTCCCCGCTGGCGCCGCTGCACAATCCGGCCAACCTGGTCGGCATCCTGGCGGCCCGGGAGTTGCTCCCCGACGTCCCCTCGGTGGCCGTGTTCGACACCGCGTTCTTCCACGGGCTCCCTGACGCGTCGGCGACGTACGCGATCGACCGTGCGGTCGCCGACGAACATGCCATCCGCCGCTACGGTTTTCACGGCACCAGCCACGAGTACGTCTCCGGCCGGGTGGCCGAGTTCCTCGACCGCGACCCGGCGTCGCTGAACCAGATCGTGCTGCACCTGGGCAACGGCGCGTCGGCGTCGGCCATCGCGGGCGGGCAGCCGATCGACACGTCGATGGGGATGACCCCGCTCGAGGGGCTGGTGATGGGGACCCGCAGCGGTGACCTCGACCCCGGACTGGTCCTGCATCTGAACCGGGTGGCGAACCTGTCCGTCGACGAGATCGACACGCTGCTCAACAAGCGTTCGGGACTTCGAGGTCTGTGCGGCGAGAACGACTTCCGCGCGATCGCCGAGTTGATGGACAACGGTGACGATGCCGCCCGACGCGCCTTCGACGTCTACATCCACCGCCTGCGCCGTTATATCGGTGCCTACGCCTTCGCCCTCGGCCGCGTCGACGCCATCACCTTCACGGCCGGTGTAGGGGAGAACTCCGCGGTCGTCCGCGCCCGTGCGCTCGCGGGGTTGGAAGGGTTCGGGATCGTCGTCGATGACGAGCGAAACGCTGTGCGTGGCAAAGATGCTCGACGCATCTCGGCGGATGACAGCGCGGTGGACGTGCTCGTAGTCCCGACCAATGAGGAGCTGGCCATCGCCCGGCAGTCGGCGGCGGTGGTGGCGGGCTGATCCTCGGCCGCAGGTGCGAGAATCGGCTGCCCTACCACGCGCCACCGACAAGATGCTCGCTGCGAATGGGCAACGAAAAACGTTGCACACCAGTGCTATAGCGTCTACGCTCGAACATGTATTCGCGCAATCGTCTCCGGGGGGTGACAATGTCTGACGAATCAATCACGCCGCAACCGCGCGCCGTCGAGTTGGTGGCCGAGCTGCACGCGACCCTCGACAAACTGCAGACCGTCGACTTGTCCCCGTGCACCGACGAAGAACTGACGGAAGTCGCCGCCGCTACCGAACGCGCGATCGCTCGAACCACTTACGCCGGGGACCGGCAAGTCGCCGAAATCGAGGCTCGTGATCTGCCCCGCAAGACCGGCTGCCGCACTCTCATGCAGTTCATGACCCACCGGCTGCGGATCTCCAACCCGCTGCGTCGACGCAAGCAGCTGAACGCCACCGCCGCGCTGACTTGCCTCAACGGCGACCGTCTCGAACCTGAACACCCCACGCTGGCAGAGGCTTTCGCCAAGGGTGCCGTGGGAACCGGGCACGTCCAGGCCGCCATCGACGTCCTCGACCAGATCCCGCATGCTGTCGAGCACGACGTGAAAGTCGCCGCCGAGCGACAGATGGCCGAGATCGCCGAAGCCCACACCCCTGCCGAGATCACCCAACTCGGTGCCCGGCTGCTCGCCCACCTCGACCCCGACGGCACCCTGTCCGACGACACCGACCAGAAACGACGCCGCGGCCTGTGGATCGGCCGGCAACGCGCCGACGGGACAGCCAAAATCTCGGGCACCCTCACACCCGAACTCCACGCCCGCCTGACGATGATGTTCGCCGTGTGGGGCAAACCCGGACTCAACAACCCCGACGACCCCGCCTCACCCAGCGGACCGGCCGGCACCGCCGACCCCGAAGCCCTCACCGCCGCAGCCGACCGCGACGGCCGCACCCTCGCCCAGACCAATCACGACGCACTCGACGCCGCACTCGCCGCAGGCTTCGCCGACGGAACACTCGGCACCTCGCACCGCGGGCTACCCGTGCAACTGATCGTCAAAGCCGACCTCTCCGACCTGATCCGGGGTGCCGGACTCGCGACCACCGCCACCGGCACCCTGCTTCCCATCCGGGACCTGATCGCGATGGCCGGTGACGTCCAGCCATGGTTGGCGATCTTCAAAGACGCCACCACCGTCCCGCTGCACTTCGGGCGCGGCAAACGCCTCGCCACCCGCGAACAACGACTCGTGTCCTTCGCCCGCCCTGACGGGGAAGTGTGCTCGGCACCCGGCTGCGATCAGCCCGCCACCCACGTCGAGCTTCATCACGCCGAACGAGACTGGGCCAAGGGCGGTCTCACCGACATCGACGACCTCGCGCCGGCTTGCCCGCGACACAACCGGATGGTCGGCGACAATCCCGGCCAGTACACCACGCACATCGAGCGCTCGGGACCTGATGAAGGCCGCTGCGTCTGGCGATTGAACGCCGAACCCGGCGCCCCACCCAATCCCGGTCGCCTGAACCGCGGACCCGACATACCGCGGCGGTTCGCAGAACACCTGAACACCGTGCGCGACGAGATCCACGGACCGACCACACAAGGGTTTCGCGTGCTCGGTCGCCGGACCCTTCGTGACGCGCCCTCCGCAAGCTCCGGGTGCTCCTCAGGGAGCTGGGGTGACGCGCCCTCCGCAAGCTCCGGGCGCTCCTCAGGGAGCAGGGGGCCCGGCGATCAAGCGCGCCGCTCATGGCTGAAAACCAGCCACGTCATCGACGTCCGGCCACCACGGCGCGTGCGGCCCACCCGTCCATCACCGGTCGAGGCCCACCTCGCGGAGCTCCTGGACGAAGACCCGCTCGTGCGCAACGCAGCAGGGACGTTCTTCGGACAGCCCTAGAACAACGTATTCGGCCGGACGTAGTTGGCGAGGTCGACGAGCATGAACCGGTGGTCCCGGTTGGTGCGGGTCAGGCGGGCCAGCTGGCGCAGCGAACGTTCGGTGCCGGTACGAATGCCGTACTCGGTGAACGGGAAGCCGAGCAGCGTCGAGGGTTCGTTGTCCTGCTTGGCGTCGTCGGGATTGTCGTGGATCCAGCCCAGCGCGGTGCCCAGGACGATGAGCAGCATCCGGGCCTTGCGCGGTTCGGTGTCCGGGATCTGCTCGAGACGCATTGCGGCCTCGATGATCTGCTCGCGGGTCACCTGCGAGGTGGGGCGCCCGTGCACGAGCGCGATGATCGCCGTGGCGCGCGCGGTGTTGAAGTGGCGGCTGGTGGCCGGCACCTCGTCGAGCGGCTGGATCGCGGCATCAATGTCACCGGCCGCCACGGCGAGCCGGGCCAGACCGAACGCGGCGGTCACGATGCTGTGATCGGTCAACCACAGATCGTGATAGTGATGTTGCGCAACGTCATACAGTTTGGTGATCTTCTCGGCTGACTTCGCCGGGCCCTTCTCGTCGGCGAGCCAACGGCCGATGAGTTCGGCGGTGCCGGCGACGGCGAGCTTGGGCGCGACCTCGCCCGGCATCGCGCCGAGGACCTCGTCGAAGCGTTCGTAGGCCAGTTCGGGTTCGTCGTTCATCAACGCGCAGATGCCCATGTACCACTCGACCCGCCACGAATCGCCGTGGTGGGCGCGGACTTCCTGGAGAAGGGCGAGCGCGGTGTCGACGTCGTCGAGTTGCAGATGCGCGCGGGCCTCGGCGAGATCGATCTCCCGTGACGGGTGGGCGTTCTTGACCGGCCGGCCGCCGAAGAGCGAGGCGAAACCCTCTGCCCGGGCGGTGTTGATGGAATCCAGGGTCTGTCGCGGGTCGGACAGCGCCGCCGAGGTGAGCAGGCTCGCCGCCGGGTCGAGGGGGTTGACCAGCGGGACGGGCAGGGCGTTGGCGATGTCCACCGGATCGTAGAACGCCGCCTGATCGGGGTCGAAGAAGCCGTCGACCGGCGCGAGCATCAGGTCGGTGCCGAACGTCGAGCGCTGCGGCGTGAAGACCGTGGACAGCGCGGGCCGCGGGACCCCCGTGTGCACGGCGACCGTCTCGCGCAACACGTTCAGCACCTGGGTGCTCATCTCCTCCGCGGAGACGAACCGATCGGCGGGGTCGGGGGCGGTGGCGCGTTGCAGGAGGCGGTAGTACGACGGATTGTTCCGGAAGACAGGCGTCTTCGACGCGGCGGGCAGGCCGTCGACGTAGCGTCCGTTCCGCATCTCCATCGGCACGGTCAGGACCGCTAGGGTGCGCCCGATGCTGTAGATGTCGGTCGCGATCTGCGGCCCGGTCTTCACGATCTCCGGTGCCTGGAACCCGGGCGTGCCGTACAGGTGCCCGTAGCCGTTGATCGGCGAGACCGCACCGAGGTCGATCAGCTTCACCTCGTCACTGCCGACCATGATGTTCTCGGGTTTGACGTCGTTGTAGACCAGGCCGACCGAGTGCAGATAGCCCACGGCGAGAAGCACTTCCAGGATGTAGGCCAGGCCCTGCTCCACCGACAGCAGGGAGTTGTCCGGATCGCCCGCGGTGATCTGTTTGAGCGTCTGGCCGCCGATGTACTCCATCACGATGTAGCCGAAGCGGTCATCGTCGTCGACGTGCTCGACGAAGTTGTAGATCTTGACGATCCCGGGATGGTTGACCGAGGCCAGGAACTGCCGTTCCGCGACCGCGACGCGCTGCGCCTCCGAATCCGAGGAATTCAGCAGGCCTTTGAGGACGACGGGCCGGTCGCTCACGTTGCGGTCGATGGCCAGGTAGATCCAGCCGAGGCCGCCGTGGGCGATGGCGCCGGCGATCTCGTACTGGTCGGCGACCAATGTTCCGGGAGCCAGTCCCGGGACGAAGGAATACCGGGCGCCGCAGTTGCCACAGTCGCCGGTCGGGGGACCGGCGCCCTCGCCCTCGGCTCGACCGACGGGTTTGCCGCAGCGCCAGCAGAACCGCTTGCTGTCGGCGATCACCGGGTCGTCGATGACGGCGTCCTCGGGCTCGATGTCGGTGATCTTCGGCATCTCGACCAGGCCGCTGCCGAGCCGTCGCTCGTGCACCGGAGGCCGACGCCGCGGAACCAGACGCCGGCCGAGCGGACCGGAGTCGGGTTCGGGATGGGGCACGGCCGGACGCTGCCGTTCGACGCGGTCGGTCCGGTCGTCGGGGTCGACCCCGACGGTGAACACCGGTGCGACGGCCTGGGTTCCGACATCCGGGTCGGTGCGACGGCCGGGCCGGGGGTCGGTGGTGTCGGCCGTGTCGTCGGGGCCCTCGGTCAGAGCCGCCAGGTCGGCCCGCTGGGTGCCGACGTCGACCACCTTCGCGGTCGTCTCGGCGTCCTCACCACCGGGACGGCCACCGCCCGGGCCGGGACCGTCGAGGTCGGCGTCGTCGTCGCCGAGCAGGGCGTCGAGCGAGACCCGCTGGGTGCCGAGGTCGTCGCCCCGTTCGCCGTGGGTGACGTCGTCTGTGTCGTGATCGTTTCGGGCCGCGTCGTCCATGGGGATCAGTCCCGGTAGTACGGCTGGGGAGCGCCGTACCCACTGTCGAGGATGGACAGCCACCGGTCCCGGATCTCCTGCCAGCGGCCGGTCACCCGGATGCGCTCGAGCACGCCGTTGACGAACCGGATCATGTCGTCCTGGCCCTTGGGAATCCCGACGCCGTAGAACTCCTCGCCGAGGCTGGGGCCGACGACCCGCAACCACGGATCCTGCGCGGCGAGACCGGCGAGGATCGCGTCGTCGGTGGTCGCCGCGTCGATCTGACCCTGCTGCATCAGGACCAGACAATCGGCCCAGGTCGTCGTGCTGACGATCTTGGCTCGGGGCTGGATGGCCTGGATACGACCGATCGAGGTGGTCCCGCGCGCGGCGCAGACCCGCTTGTCGGCGAGCTGCGCCGGACCGGTCACGTTGGAGTTCCGGAACGACAGGATGCGCTGGGACGCGACGTAATAGGGAGCCGAGAAACTGATGTCGCGCAACCGGTCGCAGGTGATGCTCATCGTCTTGATCACCAGATCGACCGTCATGTCCCGCAGGGCGTCGATCCGCTGCGCCGAGCTCAACACCTGGAACTCGACGCGGCGGTCGTCGCCGAAGATGGCGCCGGCGATCTCGTGCGCGATGTCGACGTCGAAGCCCTGGATGTCGCCGGTGATCGGATCGCGGAAGCTGAACAGGTTGGACCCGATGTCGAGCCCGACGATGAGCCGGCCCCGCTCGAGGATGCCGGCCATCGTCGAATTGATCGGCATCTGAGCAGGCGGCGGCATCTGGGCGGGCGGCCGCAGGGTCAGGGTCGCGTTGCAGGCCTCGGAACTCGGCGGCGGTTCGACGGGCACGTCGAACTGGACGCCGGGCAGCATCGGTTGCCCGGCGGTCGCCGTCGGTGGGGGTGAGTCAGGTGCGGGGAAACGCACGCAGCTGGTGGCGACGAGGCCGGTGAGCGCGAGCAGGACCACGACGGTCAGCAGGCGGCGAGGCGAGGGGACGGTCATCGGTACTCCCGGATGCGCGGGATGAGACCGCCCACGACCGCGACGCCGGCGAAGACGGTGAGCAGCAGGATGCCGGTGCCGGTGAACCCGAGGACCCGTTGCGCGGTGTTGATGTCGTCCCGGAAGGAGTTCCGGGCAGTCGTGATCGCATCGACCAGCGCGGTGTCCACCGCGGTGTAGGCGCGGGCCGAACTGTCCGGTCCGTCGCCGACGGTGTGCAGGCGCGCGAGACCGAAGTTGCCGGTCTGGATGTAGCGGCGGACCGCGGCGTCGGTGCGGCGCCACTCGGTCAGCGCCGCCGTGACCGTGTCCAGTTGTTCGCCGGTGACCGCGCTGTCGCCGTCTTCGGTGCCCTCGCGGACGTCGTCGACGATGTTGCCGATCTCGCTGGTCGCCGCGGAGAAGCTGCGCTCGAGACCGCCCTGATCACCGCGGCGGATGAGCGAGAGCGTCTCGGCCGACCGCGCCTGCTGGGTGAGGATCCGGGCGGCGGTCAGGTCGCGGAGCGGGTCGGCGCCCTCGGTGCGGGCATCGCTGGTGGCGGCCACCGACATCAGACCGGAGGCGAGCAACCACAGGGTCCCGACGCTGAGGGCGAAGATGGCCGCCACGATGCCGATGTTGAACCGCCGCCGGGTCCGCCGCGCCAGGTAGCGCGACGTCAGGACAAGCGCGGCGAGCAGGAACAGGAGCGGCGCATACACGGTCCAGGGTGGACGGGTGAGGGTCTGCTGGGGGTCGGCGATGGCCATCGATCGCCGTTCGTAGAGGCGCTGGGCGGCCGGGAGGATCTGGTCCTGCATCATCGACGACGCCTGGCCGAGATACGCCGATCCCACCGGGTTGCCGAGCCGGTTGTTCGTCCGCGCCGTCTCGATGAGTCCGCTGTAGACCGGGATCGAGGTGGACAGGGTCTCGAGATCGGCGCTGACCGCCTGCTCGGCTCGGTCCGACACCATGCCGGAACCGGGTTCGCTGGAGGTACCGGTGGCCAGGATCAGCGACGACGACGCCGTCGCCAGCGCGTCGGAGTAGCGCTGCCGCAGATCGGGGGTCTCCAGTCCGCCGGAGATGAAGGCCGCGTTCGCCGACGCATCGGCGATCGACAGCGAGCTGTAGAGAACCTGCGCGGCCTCGGCGAGCGGTTCGGTCCGATCGATGAGGCGCTGCAGAGTCTGGGTGCGGTCTTCCAGGACCGTTGATGCGTACAGGCCGGTGCTCAGACAGCCGAGCGCCAGGATTCCGCAGATGATGATCAGCTTGCCCGGGGTCGTGACGGCGAAGTGGCGCAGGGTCTGGAACGGGGACTGGGCGCGTTCCCGGGCGGTGGCGACGAGTTCGCGTCGGTCGGCGAGCACCTGGCGGATCGGGGGTGAGGCCTGCGCCGGACGGATCGTGCGACCGCCACGCGTCAGCGCCGTCCGCACGGAGGACGCGTCGCCGGTCACCTACCTGATCCCTTCTCGAACGCTGGATCGTCTCCGGTGCGGTCCTACGGTCACCGGTTCCCCGTTCCGGATTCGCGTGACCGGGCGATCAACGTCAGGGGTTGTGTCATCTGGGTCATCGTTCACCGGGTCGTGCGTGTTTCACCCTATGTCATCGTGCCGGGTTCCTCCCGAGTCGACCGGCGCCGCGCCGCCGACCTCGGCGGTTCGCGCGTGCCGGGTGCTCGCCGACGGCACCTCGTGGTTCCGAGCCGCGATGAGAGGGCTTCGCGGTCTCCCTGGCAGGTGTTGCGCATCTCACTTACGGTGGAGGCACCCGGTCGGGGCGACCGGGTTGCGAGGAGGCGTGGTGCGCGGCGACGGCGACGGCTGGGTGATCGATCCCGATGGTTCTCGATATTGGGGTATCCACGGTGCGGCAGGCCTCCTGCTGCGCGCGCCGCTGCCGGACGGATCGACCGGGGTGCTTCTCCAACACCGCGCCGCGTGGTCGCATCAGGGCGGCACGTGGGCGCTGCCCGGCGGGGCCCGCGACTCGCACGAGGGTGCCATCGACACCGCGATCCGCGAGGCCGAGGAAGAAGCCGGGATCACCGCCGACGATCTGCGCGTCGTCGCAGCGGTCGTCACCCTCGAGGCGCCCGGCGGATGGACCTACACGACGGTCATCGCCGAGACGGACTCGCCGGTCCGCACGGTCGCCAACTTCGAATCCACGGAACTGCGATGGGTCGACGAGAAGCGCGTCGATCAACTACCGCTGCACCCCGCGTTCGGACTCGCGTGGCCCGTCCTCCGCGACCGGATCGCGATGTTGGATCCCCAGAGCTGAGCCCTCACACCCCGGCGCGGTCGGACTCGAGCAGTCGGTTCGCGCCGGCGACCAGCGCGTGGACGTTCGCCTCGTCGCTGCTCGCGCCCTCACCGACGGCCCAGGCCTGCCGGCCGTCGTGCTCGCACAGCAGGAACGTCGTGACCAGGCCGTCGACGACCCGCTGGTGCAATCGGACGATCTGAACCGGGGCGCCGACGTCGTAGAGGATCGAGGTCATCGCACCGACGGGGCCGGCGGCGACGGCGCTGCGGGACATGATGCGGTCGGCGATCGCGAGCGTCGCGCGGCACTCGACCAGGTCGCCCGAGCACGGGACGGCAGAGAAGGAGCCCAGCCGGATCGTGCCGCCACGGGAGTACTCGTCAGTGAATTGCTGCCAGGTCATCCCGGCGGCCTCCTCGTGCATCCCGGGGGGAAGCGGGCGGCCGAAACGTGCGGCGACGTGGTCGCCGCCGTGCCGGTCGTCGCGCTCGGTCCACGAACAGGATCGACGAGGTAGATGAAGAGGGTGCATCTCGAAAACCGATTTCGGTCGAAGAACGGATGACCGACTGGAGAGCGCAACCGACCCGCAGCGGGGGGTCGGTCAGATTCAGACCCCGCTGCGGCGGGTTACGAGAACGCTCGTGATGCACAACATGATCGGTCCACCATAGACCCGCGACACCGACCGGGCAAACGTGTTTCCGCGAGGCGAACCGCTAGAGCATCCCGGCGAGCTCGGTGGCTGCGGCGGTCGGGTCGGCGGCCGCGGTGATGGCCCGCACGACGACGATGCGCCGCGCCCCGAGCGCGGTGACCTCCCCGACGCGGCCGGCGTCGATACCGCCGATGGCGAACCACGGCTTGGCTGATTGTGTTGCGGCCGTTGAGGACACGAGGTCGAGGCCGGCTGCGGCGCGGCCCGGTTTGGTGGGGGTGGTCCAGCACGGACCGACGCAGAAGTAGTCGACGTCGTCGTCGGCGATCGCGGCGGCAGCCTGCTCGGGGTCGTGGGTCGAGGCGCCGATGACGACGTCCGGTCCGACGATCCGGCGGGCCGCCGACGGCGACAGGTCGCCCTGTCCGACGTGCAGGACATCGGCCCCGGAAAGCGCCGCGACGTCGGCGCGGTCGTTGACCGCCAGCAGGGCACCGTGCGCGTCGGCGACCGTCCGCATGCCCGCGAGGATCTCGAGTTCCTCGCCCGCCTCCAGGGTCCCGAACTCGCGCTCACCCGGCGAGTTCTTGTCGCGCAGCTGCACGATGTCGACGCCGCCCGCGAGCGCCGCGTCGACGAAGTCGAGCAGATCACCGCGTTCGCGCCGGGCGTCGGTGCACAGGTACAGGCGGGCCGTGGAGAGCCGCCGGCGACGGTCCGTCGCGGAGCCGGGGTCCGTCGACGCGGAGCTGGTGCGGTTCGGGGTCGTCACGCCGACCAGGCTAACCGGACCCCCGACGCCCCGGCGTAGGGTGGATCGCACGAACACACGGGAGTCCGGATCGGCCGGGCTGAGAGTGCGGACAGATTCCGCTGACCGTCGAACCTGATCCGGGTCATTCCGGCGAAGGGAGGTGATTCCCAGCGTGGACTCCCCACCGCAGCGCCCTGCCCACCGCGCCCTGACGGTCGTCGGGGGCGGTGTCATCGGGCTGACCTGTGCGCTCACCGCGGCCGACGCCGGATGGCGGGTTCGCGTCCTCGACGCCGGCACCGACGAGCGCGCGTCCTGGGTCGCCGGCGGCATGCTCGGTTCACTCGGCGAGGGTCATCCCGGCGAGGACGCGTCCCTGGCCCTCTCGGTCGAATCGGTCCGGCTGTGGCCGGCGCTCGTGAAGCGGCTCGACGACCCGGGTGTCGTCACCGCCACCGACTCGCTGTTCGTCGCGGCCTCGGCCACCGACATCGAGTACCTGCGGCATCTCGCCGATTTCGTCTGGGCCGGGCAGCCCGCCACCGATGCCGCGCTGCAGTCGGTGACCGGCCGCGACATCCGGACCCTGGAACCGTCGCTGAGCTCTCGACTGGTCGGTGGCTACCGCGCGGTCGGCGAGTGGTCCGTCGACAACCGGCGGCTGCTCGAGGCGTTGCGCGCCGCCGCGACGTCGGCGGGTGCCGAGTTGGTCTCCGCGCGCGTCGAATCCCTGGCCGATCTCGACGACCTCGGTTCCGACACCCAGATCCTGCTCGCCGCCGGACTCGGCACCGCGGCCCTCTGGCCGGACGTGGACCTGCATGCGGCGAAGGGGGAGATCCTCCGCCTGCGCCGCACGCGCTGGTCGGTGCCGCCGCCCGGCCACGTCGTCCGGGCACGCCTCCACGGGCGGGCCGTGTACCTGGTGCCGCGCGAGGACGGAGTCGTCGTCGGCGCCACCCAGTACGAGGCCGAGGGGACGGCCGACCGCGCGCCGCAAGCCGGTGGGGTCGCGGATCTGCTCGCCGACGCGATCGAGGTCTTCCCCGGGCTGCGGACCTACGAACTGACCGAAGCGGGGGCCGGTCTGCGGCCGTGCACCGCGGACGGATTGCCGATCGTCACCCGTGTGGACACACGAACGGTCGTGGCGACCGGGCACGGGCGCAACGGGATCGTCCTCGCCCCGGGCACCGCCGCCCGCGTGCTGTCGATTCTGGAAGGAGCAGAGGAATGAGCATCAGCGCGAACATCACCGTCAACGGCAAGAGCGTCGACGTCGGCGCCGACACGTCGGTGCGCGACGTCGTCATGGGGCTGGGGTTGCCGGACCGGGGGATAGCGGTCGCGGTGGACGGCGCGGTCGTCCCGCGCGGCCGCTGGGACCGGCACACGATGACCGACGGTGCCGTCGTCGAGATCGTCACGGCGGTGCAGGGTGGCTGAGCTCGCCGATCTGAAGCCCGACGCCTCGCGGGCCGAGCAGAAGTCCGGCGACGAGACGATCCCGGATGCGGACCATCTGCGCATCGCCGGTCGCGACTTCTCGTCGCGACTCATCACCGGTACCGGCGGCGCGTCGAATCTCGCGACCCTGGAACGGGCGCTGGTCGCGTCGCGGACCGAGTTGACCACCGTCGCGGTTCGGCGCGTCGACGCGGCCTCGGGCACCGGGGTCTTCGATCTGCTGCGCCGGCTCGACATCGCCGTTCTGCCCAACACCGCGGGCTGTCACACCACCGCCGAGGCGGTCCTGACCGCCCAGCTGGCGCGCGAGGCGTTCGAGACCGACTGGGTGAAGCTCGAGGTGGTCGCCGACGAACGCACCCTGATGCCCGACGCCATCGAGCTCGTCGACGCCGCGGCCGCGCTGGTGGCCGACGGTTTCGTCGTGCTGGCCTACACGAACGACGATCCGGTCCTGGCCGCGCGACTCGCCGATCTCGGGGTGGCGGCGGTGATGCCCCTCGGGTCGCCCATCGGGACCGGACTCGGAATCCTCAACCCGCACAACATCGAGATGATCGTCGACGACTGCCACACCCGCTTCGACGACCCGCTGCCGGTCATTCTCGACGCGGGCATCGGGACGGCGAGCGACGCGGCCCTGGCGATGGAACTCGGTTGCGACGGCGTGCTGCTGGCCACGGCGGTGACCCGGGCGGAGAATCCCGAACTGATGGCGACGGCGATGCGGCACGCGGTGGCCGGGGGCCGACTGGCCGCGCGAGCGGGCCGGATCCCCAAGCGCTTCTGGGCGCACGCGTCCTCGCCCGGGCGCGACCGGGACTGACGCGCGATCCCGCGACCGGCCATCCGAACGACAGACCGGGCCGCTCCGGATTCGGCGGCTATGGTCGAGGCGTGTTGCAGGTAGCGAATCTGACGAAGGACTTCGGCGGTCAACGCGCGGTCGACGACCTCACCTTCGAGGTGGGGCCGGGACGGGTCACCGGTTTCCTGGGGCCCAACGGTGCGGGCAAGTCGACGACCATGCGGATGATGCTCGGACTCGACCGCCCGACATCGGGCACGGCGACGATCAACGGGCAGCGCTACCGGGACCTCGAGCATCCGCTGCGGCAGGTCGGTGCGCTGCTCGACGCCCGGTGGGTGCATCCCAATCGCAGTGCGCGGTCCCACCTGCGGTGGCTCGCGGCGAGCAACCGGATCCCGGCCGCCCGCGTCGACGAGGTGCTCGAGACGGTCGGGCTCACCTCGGTGGCCAAGAAGCGCGCCGGCGGCTTCTCGCTCGGTATGTCGCAGCGGCTCGGGCTGGCGGGTGCCCTGATCGGCGACCCGCACACACTGCTGTTCGACGAGCCGGTCAACGGCCTCGACCCGGAGGGCATCGTGTGGATCCGCGGGTTCATGCGCAAGCTCGCCGCGGAGGGGCGGACGGTGTTGGTGTCGAGCCATCTGCTCACCGAGATGTCGCTCACCGCAGACCATCTCGTCGTCATCGGGCGCGGCCGGCTGATCGCCGACTGTTCGGTGGCGGAGTTCACCGGGCGGGCCCGGCAGTCGGTGCGGGTGCGCGGCCCGCAGCTCGAACAGTTGCACGCCGCGCTCGCGGCGGCGGGGCTGAATCCCGCGCCGGGCGACCCGGATGCCCACGGGCGCCCGGTGATGCGCGTGCCGGACACCACGACCGATCGGGTCGGCGACCTCGCCGCCGCCGCGGGCATCACCCTGCACGAACTCGCCGCCGAGTCGGCGTCACTGGAAGAGGTCTTCATGTCGATGACGGCGCACGCCGTCGACTACACCGCCGTCGACAACCGCGCCGTCCACGACCCCGACGCCCACAACCGGGCCGTCGGGAACCACGGGGGAGTGAACCGGTGATCGCCGCGATCAACGCCGAACGGATCAAACTCGCCAGCACCCGGTCGCCGTATTGGTGCCTCGGCGTCGTCGTGGTGCTGGGCCTGGGCTTCGCGGTGCTGCTCGGCGCCATCGCCGGCGGTTCCAACGGCAGTCCCGGTGAGACCGACACCCTGACCGACGACTTCCTGCTCGGCGTCAACCAGTTCGGGGTCGCGGTGCTCGCGATCATGGCGATCCTGGGCGTCACCACCGAGTATCGCTTCGGCACGATCCGACCGACGTTCGCGGCGATCCCGCGTCGGCCACAGGTCCTCCTCGCGAAAGCGGTCGTGTTCGGCGGACTCTCGTTCGCGGTGGTGGCCATCGTGTCCGTCGTCGCGGTCGTGGCGGCGCAGGTGCTCGCCGGCGTCGGAGTCTCGCTGACCGGACCCGAGACCGTCCGGCATCTCTGGGGGACGCCGGTTTTCGCGATGCTGTGCGCGCTGATCGGCCTCGCGGTGGGTGCGTTGGTGCGGCATTCGGCCGGTGCGGTGGCGATCGTGCTCGTCTGGATGCTGGCCCTCGAGCGGATCGTGTCGGTGCTCCCGCGGGTGGGCGAGCACATCGTGTCGTTCCTGCCGTTCCTGAACGGGTGGAACTTCCTCGCCGGCGGGAGCGACACGTTCCACTGGAACGCCTACGGTTCGTTGGCCTACTTCGCGGGCTTCACGATCGTGTTGCTTGCGGCGGCAGTGGCCGTGACCAATGCCCGGGATGCGTAGTTCGCGGATTTTCTTCCGCCGATGTCAAATCCGGGATTAGCCGCGTGTCGACAGGGCCATCCGGTCGGACCACATTGGTGCTTCCGGGCGGCCCATTGTAGGGCCCAGCAGACTAAAATTCGCGGTTATGTCCACGAATTGGCCGCTCGTCGAGCGCGATCGGGAGTTCCGCACGATCCAGGCGGCCCTCAGGGGTGAGACGACCGGCTGTGGGGTGGTCCTGACCGGTGACTCCGGCGTGGGCAAGACGACCCTCGCCCGGCACGTCACCGCCGAGTTGCCGACCGGGGTGCGCTGGGTGGCGGGCACCGAGTCCGCGCGCTCGATCCCGCTCGGTGTGTTCGCGCATCTCGTCGGTCCGGCGACGTCGAGCGATCCGGTCACCTACCTTGCGGCGGCCCGTGAATCGCTGCTCGCCGACGGCGATGTCGTGATCGGGGTCGACGACGCCCACCTGCTCGACGAACTGTCGGCGACGCTGCTGCATCAGCTCGCGATCGACCGTGCGGTGCACATCGTCGCGACGGTCCGCAGCGGCGAGACCGTCCCGGATGCGGTGACCTCGCTGTGGAAGGACAATCACCTCACGCGGATCACGTTGTCGCCGTTCACCAAAGAGCAGAGCGTCGACCTCATCGAGTCAGTGCTCGGCGGGCAGCTCGAGGAGCATTCGGCCGATCTCATGTGGGAGGCCTCCGGTGGGAACGCCCTGTTCCTACGGCATCTCGTCGACGGTGCGCGGCAGGCCGACACGCTGCGGCAGGTCAACGGCGTGTGGCAGCTACGCGGACGCGCCGCCATCACCTCGGAGCTCGCATCGCTGCTCGAGGGGCGGATCGAGCAACTCGACGCGCCGGTTCTCGGGGCCCTCAAATACCTCAGTCTGTGCGAACCCCTCGACATCGACGTCCTCGCCGAGCTCGCCGGCGAAGAAGCCGTCGAAGAGGCGGAGATCGCCGGGCTGGTGCGCATCACCCGCGACGGGCGGCGTCTCGACGTCGCCTTCCACCATCCGCTGTTCGGTGAGGTGATCCGGCGCCGCCTGGGTCTCGTGTCGTCGCGGCGGCTGCGTGGCCGGCTCGTCGAGGCGTTGCAGTCACGGCCCACGAACACCCCGGCCGAGCGGATTCGGCTCGCCGATCTCGCGATCGAGAGCGACGTGGAGATCGACCTCGCGCTGGTACGGACCGCCGCACGCGATGCCCTGAACCTCGCGCAGACGCCGCTCGGCGAGCGATTCGCGCGGGCGGCGCTCGACGAGGGCGGTGGACTCGAGGAGGCCGAGTTGCTCGCGCGGGCGGTCATGTGGCAGGGGCATCCGGACGAGGCGCGGGACATCCTGTCCCGCTTCTCGCCCGACGATCTCGACGAGGGTCGACTCGTGCTGTGGGGCAATTCGATCATCGGCAACACGTTCTGGGCTCTGGGCGACGCTGATCGGGCCGACGAGATCCTGCGGTTGCTGACCGAGCGGGTCACCCACCCGGCACTCACGCCGATCGTCACCGGAATCGCCTCGGCGTGCGCCCTCTTCGAGAACCGGATCGACGAGGCGATCACGCTGTCCGACACCGTCCTCGCCGAATCCAGGGCGCTGCCGTGGGCGGTGGAGTGGGCGGTCTTCGGTGGCAGCCTCGCCCGTGCGGTCGCCGGTCGGGGAGCGGAGGTCGGGGCGCTGGCCGAACACTCGCGCGAGGTCGAGGTGGACGGATTGCTCCGGTTCCCCACCGGTTTCGGCGAGACCCTCGCGCTGACCCTCACCGGCCGACTCGACGACGCGGACGGCGCCGCGGGGCGTTTCGTGTCCGCCGCGCAGACCGCGCAGTACCTGGGCTGGGCGATGTCCGGAATACTCGTCGCCGCAGTCGAACTCGCCCGCGGATCGTGCGCCTCGGTGACCCGGCGGATGGAGCAGACCCTCGCCATCCTCGACAGTGGCCGGTTCTCCGAGTCGTGGAACTTCCCGGCCCACATCTTCCTGGTGCAGGCCCTGAGTGCGCTGGGACAGGCCGACCGTGCCGCGGCCGCGCTGGCCAAGGCGCGAAAGCGGTCCGGCAAGCATGTGGCCGTCTTCGGGCCCATGCTCGCCATCGCGGCGGCCTGGCAGTCGGCGGCCGCCGGAACCGTCACGCCCGCCGTCGAACTCGCGCACTCCGCGGCCGCATCCGCCCGTGCCGCCGGTCAGTTCGCGGTGGAGGCCGAGGCCCTGCACACCGCCGCCCGGTTCGGGGACGGCGGCGTCGCCGACCGGCTCACCGAACTGGCCGAGCGCGTCGACGGTCCGCTCTCGGATCTGTACGCGCGCCACGCCGCGGCCCTCCGCGACGGTGATGCGGTCGAACTCGATCTGTGCTCGACGGCGTTCGAGGACTCCGGGGTGTGTCTGTCCGCCGCGGACGCGGCCGCGCAGGCCAGTGTCCTGCACGACGCGGCGGGCAGACGGTCCGCGACCGTGGCGTCGGCCGCGGTGGCGAACCGACTGGCGTCGCAGTGCGGTGGCCTGCGGACTCCGGCGCTGATCTCGGCTGCGCAACCGTTGCCGTTGACCTCGCGCGAGCGGGAGATCGCCAACCTCGCGGCGGCGGGCTTGTCCAACAAGGACATCGCGCAGCGACTCACCGTCTCGGTCCGCACCGTCGAAGGGCATCTGTTCCGCGCCTACACCAAGCTGGATGTGGGTGACCGTGCCGAGCTTGCCGAGCTACTCCTCAAAGACCAGCGAAAGCCCGGCTGAAAACCACCCGCAGGAAACGGACAGTCGACGACAGGTCGCCGGTGCCCCTCGGACGGGTGGTTTCCAGTGCGGTCCTCGACGGCTCAGTCGCCCGGCCGGCTGAGGGCCGCGATCACCTCGTCGTCGTCCACCTGAGTGAAGTCGCCGTAGGACAGGCCGACGGCCCGGAACGGTTCCGGCGTCACGAGGACGATCACGTCGTCGGCGCCCCGATCCCGCAGTCGCTGAATCGAATCGGAGGGTGCCGTGGGTACCGCCACCACCACGTGGGTGGCGCCGGCGGACCGGACGGAGTCGACCGCGACGGCCATGCTCGACCCGGTGGCGAGACCGTCGTCGACCAGGATGACCGTCCGGCCGCCGAGCTCGGTGCCGGGACGTCCGCCGCGGTAACGTCGTTCGCGGTCGTCGAGGATGCGCCGCTGTCGATCGGCGGCCTCGTCGAACTCGCTGCGGGACACCCCGAGCCGACGCGGTATGTCGTCGTTGACCACCAGGTGGTGCGCGGTGAGCGCGCCCATGGCGAACTCCTCGTGGCCGGGCGCCCCGATCTTGCGCACCACCAGCACATCCATCGCGCACCTGCCTGTCGACGCCGCGATGGCGTCGGCGACCTCGCGGGCGACCGGAACCCCGCCGCGCGCGAGTCCCAGGACGACAGGTTCTGTCGCACCGGCCTCCGGAACCCCGTCGCCGTACCGGACTTCGACGACCCGCGCACCCAGCAACCGACCCGCCTCGCGGCGGTCGGCGAAGATGCGGGCGCGCATGGGCAGGCCTCAGACCTGGACTGCGGGACCGACCTTCAGTGCGAAGCTCGGCACGTCGGCGAGCCCGACGGTGGCCTCGTACGTGCGGTCATAACCGGTACTGCTGATCCGCCATCCGTCTGCGGTGCGGCGGTAGGTGTCGTCGTAGAACGCCGCCCCGATGAGCATGAAGGAGAACCCGGCGACGATGACCCGGTCCTGCAGGTACCAGCGTCCGCGTGCGGTGTCCCCGTCGATCTCGATCTCCGGGTGTGCGACACGATGTTCGGTGATGACTGCGGGACCGACGTTCTCGCGCATGTATCCGACCAGCTCGTTCCGATTCGAGAAGGCCAGGCTCTCACCGTAGTTACCGGTGACGTCCTCGGTGAGCGTCGACTCGAACGTCGCCCAGTCCTTGGTGTCGAGGGATCGCAGGTATCGATACTTGAGGCTCTCGATCGCCCGCAGGTCCTCGAAGCCGCCGGCGGGCGCGCTCACTTCGTCCTCGTTCCCGGCAGGATTCCGGCATCGATGACGGCTTTCACGACCGGTCTCGTCCGGGTGAGGAGGTCGTCGGTGCCGGCCCAGATGGCTTCTCCGACAGCATCGGTGGTGGCCTCGATGTCGTCGTAGGTCGCCGCGCCGGAAGCGGTGAGACGGTGCCCGTCCTCAACGCGCTCGGCCAGCCCGGCGTCGACCAGGCGATCGACGCTGTCCTGCCAGTCCTGTTCGGACCAGCCGCGGGTCATCAGCACGATGCGCTTGCCCAGGGTGGGACGACGAACCGTGGGGTCGGGAAGCTGCGACTCGTGGAAGACGGCCGCGTCGAAGCCGTTCAGACCGTTGAGGGCGAGAGCGGCGATGTGGTTGTCGCCGCGCCACTCTCGGAGAATCGCGATGGCGTGCCACAGCCGTAGGCGCGCGGTGTCCGGTCGCGGGGCCGTCGACCACGCGGCAGCGAGCGGGCGTCCGCCGAGGGGTAGTCGGGCGGCCAGATCGTAATAGGCGGAGGCGAGTTCGTCGAGGAGGGAGTCGTCGATGGACTCGCCGAGGATCTCTCGCAGCGAGTCGTCGAGCATCTGATTGCGTCGTTCGTGGACCCGGTCGAGCCCGGCGTCGACGGCGGCCGTCCAGCCCTTCGCGATGAGTTCGTGGTTGAAGTTGTAGAAGGCGGAGGCGACGACCGAGGCCGCGCACGGACCGAACGGCGCTCCGCGCGCACCGACGTAGAAGGCGTAGGGATCGAGCCCGGTGTCTGCCTGCGCGCCTTTCAGTCCCGGGTTGAAGTAGGCCAGGATGTGGAAGGGTTCGAGGGTTTCGTAGGCGAGCCGGGCAGCGGAGCCCGTGCTGGTCGATGTCATCAACCCACCCTCTCCATCAGCGGGGCGGGTGTCAACCACCTGCGACGACGAGAGCGGGAGCGTCAGGTGCGCCGGGAGTCCCGGCTCTCGAAGACGGGGTCGTCGGTCGTCCACAGATCGGCATCCGCGACCTCGGGATCGGCGTCTGCCGGGGATGCTCCCTGCTCCTCGTCGGAGGCGGGTTCTTCGCGGCCACGGCGCCACCCGCCCTTCATGGGCGGTGCCTCGCCGAGGTGATCCGGGTCGACCGAGCCGTACCAGGCGACCAGCACGGCACCGATGACCGCGCCGACGAAACCGAGGATGGCCAGCCAGCCGAGTCCGGGTTTGGCCGTGTCATCGAGGAAGACGACCCCGACCAGGCTCGGGCCGGCCGTCTCGCCGACCACGAGCACCGCGGTCACCCCGTTCACCGCGCCGAGCTGCAGGGCGACGGTCTGGACGTAGAAGCCCACCGCGCCCGCGGCGGCGATGGTCCAGGCGGCCGGATCGGTCAGCAGCGCCACGGGATCGAACGGCTGGATTCCGTCGAGGATGCGCACGGCGATGGCGATGATGCCGAACAGCAGACCCGCCGATGCGCCGCCGACGATGGCGCCCGCCGGACCGAGGTTGTAGACGCCCACCAGAGCAAGAGCGCAGAGGGCGAGCGTCGCGACGAACAGACCCCAGTGGAATCCGACCTCTTCGCCGCCGCCGGTGTGATGGGACGACGCCACGCCGAGCAGGCAGAGCGACGTCACGACCAGCCAGATGGCGACCCATTCGCGGGTGTGCAGCGCGATGTTGAGGATGATCGTGCCGAGCAGGGCGGTGATGACCAGGTTGGCCGACACGATGGTCTGCGAGAGGAACAGCGGTAGGAACCGGGCAGCGAGGGCGCCACCCGCGAAGCCGAGGACGACCAGTGTCGTGCCGAGGATGAAGGCCGGATCGACCAGCGTCGACATCGTGGACGAGAGGGTCGGTGCGCCGTTCTCGGTGGTGATGCCCTCACCCTCGTCGGCAGCGGCTTCTGCCACGCGGCGGGCGCCGAGCGCGCGCAAGACCGTGGACATCCCGTAGGCGACTGCGGCGAGGCACGCGGCGATGACGCCGATGACGAACAGCTGCATGCCTCCTCCAACTCGGCCCGGATGAGCCTCGACAGGCTCGGACCGACGACCACCCCGACTGCGTACGCACGCGATCGGCTCGGGCCGCACCAGCGCTGCTCCGCAACTGCTGTTCCGCAACCGGAAGCGAAGCACCCGGACCGGCCGATCGTGCAAAAAGCTAGCAGGGTGAACCGACAGGGCGGTACTGAAGATTCCCGACCTGACCGAATTTTTTCGCAGGCCGTCCGGCTTCCGTGCTCAGGGCCCGTCGGCACTACACTCGCTCGGGTGAACAGCGCCGGACAAACCCATGTACTGATCACATTCGGCAGATCGTTCCTCACCCTGGAACTCGCGCGGCTCATGGCCGCGGCGGGTCACCGGGTTAGCATCGTCGACTCCATCCCGGTCGGGATCGGCCGATTCTCCAACGCGGTGAGCGACTTTCACCGCGTGCCCCCGCCGAAGTTCGAGCCGCTCGCATACTGTCTCGCCCTCGCCCGGATCGTGGCCGACAACGACGTCGACATGGTGATCCCGGTGCACGAGGAGACCGACATCATCGCGATGCTCGCCGAGGTGTTCCCGCCCGAATGTCGGCTGTTCCTCTCCGATTTCACCACCGAGAACCGCCTGCACAACAAGTACGACTTCCAGGAGCTGCTCGTCGAACTCGGAATCCCGACGCGCAAGTTCGCGCGGGTGTCCGGACCCGAGGACGTCGGATCGCTCGATTTCACCAAGCCGTTCGCGCTCAAACACTGCTATTCGCGGGGCTCGCAGAAGGTTCACAAGGTGACTCCCGGCGATCCGCTCACCTGGCTCGAACACGATGAGCAGAACCCGTGGATCGCACAGGAGTGGGCGTCGGGGAACAACTTCTGCACGTATTCGGTCTGCCACGAGGGTCGCGTCTACGCCCACGCCACGTATCCGGTGGACTACGCCATCGACGGCAGTTCGTGCCTCAACTTCCGGTCCGTGGATCATCCGCGGATCGCCGGGTGGGTCAGCGATTTCGTTCGCCGGGTGAACTTCACCGGCCAGATCGGGTTCGACTTCATCGAGGACCGGAACGGTGGCGGCGACCTGTTCTGCATCGAGTGCAACCCGCGCGCCACGAGCGGGATCATGATGTTCACGCCCGAGGACGGCGTCGATCGCGCGTTCTTCGGGACCTGGAATCCCGACGACGGACCGATCACGCCCGGGTCGGGCGTGGACAAGATGATCGGGCTGGGCATGCTGCTCTACGGGTGGCGTCCGTCGTCGCGCAAAGACCGGACCCTGCGCGACTTCGTCCGCGACTTCCGCGGCGCGTCCGATGTCGTCACCAGTCCGGGCGACCAGAAGCCCGCGCTGATGCTCCCGTTCGCCTATGCCGGCATCCTGCGCAGTTGCCTCAAGTACCGGGTCGGGCTCGCGGAGGGTTTCATGCACGACCATGAGTGGGACGGCCTCCGCATCAGCCTGTGACCCGTCGCGGATTCGGTCCGTCGGGATGGCGACGACGCCGACGCCGAGGCGTAGAATCTCCAGTCACCATCACCTGCGTGTTGACCCCATCCGCAGGGTTGTCCGGGGGGACTCGAGCTCGAGGGGAGCTGCTCATGAACATGTCCGGGATCATGCGTCGTACGTCTGTCGGGGTGGCCGCTGTCGGTGCCGCCTGCGCGATCGGACTGGCCACCGCGCCGGCCGCTTCCGCCGCGCCGGCGCCGATGCAGCCGGTGCAACCGGTGCAGGCCGTCGGTTCGGTGGCGATCTGCTTCGGCATCCCCATCGGGCCGGTGACCATCAGCGTCTGCCTCTGATCTGATCCGAGCTGTATGACGCTGTGCCCGGAAACCGGGCACGACGTCATACGGATTCCTCGTACCCCACCAGAAGTCGACGCCGGCGTGACCATTTCGTGCCGGAGCGTCCCGATCCCCGGCCCGATGGCGCTCGCGCACGTACGATTCCCCGATGACGTCGACAACGGCCGAGGTCGAGGCGGGGACTGCTCCGAAGCGGGCGAAGGCGATCCTGGTCGCGCTGATCCTGGTCGCCGGGGTGGCCAACATCAATCTCGCGGTGGCGAATGTCGCGCTACCCGACATCGGCAAGGCGCTCGACGCGAGTTCGACGCAGTTGAACCTGGTCGCGGTCGGTTACTCGCTGGGCCTGGCGGCGTCGGTGCTCTACTTCGGCGCGCTGGGAGATCGGCACGGGCGCAAGCGGATGCTGGTCATCGGCATGTGCCTGTCGATCCCGGCGTCGCTCGTCGCCGGATTCGCGCCCAACGTCGAGGTCCTGTTCGGAGCTCGTCTGGTGGGCGGCATCGCCGCGGGCCTGGCCTTCCCGACCACCCTCGCGGTGATCACCGCACTGTGGTCGGGGCCGAAACGGGTCCGGGCGATCGCCGCGTGGTCGGCATTCGGCGGTGCGATCTCGGCGCTGGGACCGGTCCTGTCCGGGGCACTCCTCGAGATCCTGGCCTGGCACTCGGTGTTCCTGGTGACCCTGCCGCTCGCCGTCGTCGCGCTGATCGCGGCGTGGCGGTTGGTGCCCGACGACAACGGCGACCAGGCGGCGGTCGTCGACAACCTGGGCGGCGTCGTGTCCATCGTGATGGTGGGCTCGCTGGTGCTGGCGATCAACTTCGCCCCGAACTCCGATCAGCGACTGCAGGTCTACATCCTGGCCGCGATCGCGCTGCTGGCAGGGGCGGGTTTCGTCTGGCGGCAGCTGCGCGTGCGGGTTCCGCTCTTCGACCTGCGGATCGCAGCCCGACGCACCTTCTGGGTCGCGGCGGTCGGTGGGCTCATCGTGTTCGGCACGCTCATGGGCGCGATGTTCATCGGCCAGCAGTACATGCAGAACGTGCTCGGTTATTCGACGCTGGCGGCCGGCGCCACGATCCTGCCAGCCGCGGCCGCCATGATCGTTGTGGCCCCGCGCTCGGCCAAACTCGTGCAGAGCATGGGTTCGCGGTTCACGCTGCTGTCCGGTTACGCCTTCATCGTCGTCGGCCTGGTGCTCGCGATGCTCACCTGGGATGAGGACGCCCACTTCTGGCATGTCGGTCTGGTCTACGTCCTCGTCGGGGTGGGCGTCGGTCTCGCCGGAACCCCGGCCTCGCAATCGCTGACCGGTTCGGTGCCGGTGCAGCGCGCGGGCATGGCGTCGAGCATGTCCGATCTGCAGCGCGACCTCGGCGGCGCGATCCTGCAGTCCACCCTCGGCGCGATCCTCACCGCGGGTTACGCGAATCAATTGCGGGACACCATCTCCGGTTCGCCGCAGGCCGATCAGGTCACCGAACAGACCGAGGCCGCGCTGACGAAGTCGTTCTCGAGTGCCGAGGTCCTGGCCGAGCGCTATCCGCAGTACGCCGATCAGATCATCGCTGCGGCCCGCGACGCGTTCGTACAGGGCGACAAGAACGCCTACGGCGCGGCGGCCGCCATCGTGGTGGTGGGTGCGGCGGTGGTGTTCTTCTTCTACCCCAGACACGAGGCGGAGCGAACGGCGATGGCGGAGTACGCGAAACAGCGCAGCCTCTGAGTCGCCGACTCACCCAGCACTTACTCGACCAGCACTGCCCGACGGCGGTGAGTCGAAGGCCGCCAACAACATTCGTGCCGCCATCGCGATGAGCGAGGTCCGGTCGGCCTCGCGCGGGCGTTGCAGGGCGATGCGCAGGCACAGGCTCGCGGTCGCGCCCATGGTGAGGAAGACCAGTTCGTCGATCGCCCGATCGTCGAGGTCGGGCCTCATCCGTGACGGGAGGATCCGCGCCAGCGGAAGGAGCGGTCCCTCTACCTCGGCCCAGGCGTCGCCGAAGCCGTGTTCGCCGATCTCGAGCGAGGCGCGCAGTACCGGCGCATGTGACTCGAACGATGACACGAGGGTCTCGACCACCGTGACCATCGCGGTGTCCGGTTGCTGATCCATCGCCCGGCCGATCCCGCTCGCGAGGGTGGCGGTGATGTCGTGAACGGCCGCGAGGCGCAGCTCCTCGATGATCGCGTCCATGTCGGCGAAGTAGCGATACACCGTCCCGATGCTGACGTGCGCGTGGTCGGCGAGTTCGGCGGTGGTGGGCCGTCGGCCCGGACGACGCTCCAGGAGAGTGAGCGCCGACGTGAGGAGGCGCTGCCTCATCTCGCGACTACGCTGCTGCTCGGGTGCCTTGCGCCGTTGCGATGCGGTGGTTTTGGGAGTCGTCGACGATGCCATCAAAAGTGAATAGTAAGTGAGGATTGCTCGTGTTCTCATGGATTCATGGAACGGAGCGCACCCGCCGACCTCGTGAACACCGACCTCGCCGTGCAGCGGTTCGGGACAGCCGGCCGCGACTGGCTCGATCAGATGTGGATCGCCGACCCGCTCGCCGACGCCGTGGCCGCCGACCGGCAACCCGGCGGCCCGACCACGACAGTGCTGCGGGCGGCGCTGAAGAACGGCATCGACTCGGTCGACGACGCGACCGACTCGCTGCGCGCGCTCTTCGAGTTCCTCGATGACGAGCCCGACTGGGTCGATCATGATCGGATGAATCGCGCGGCCGACGCGCTGGTCGTCAACACCGCACCGCTGGGCATCGTGCTCGGCGCGGCATCGCTGGTCCGTGGGGCGGGAAACACGATCGCGGGCAAGCCGCTTGCGGTCACCGGGCGTTACGTGTCCCAGCCGGCGGTGCGGTCGGTGGAGGTCGGTGAGTGGTTGGGACAGGTCCTGACGCCCGGCGGGATGCGCCGCGGCGGCGACGGTTTCGCATACACGGTGCGGGTCCGGATGATCCACGCACATGTCCGTTCCATGCTGCTCAAGCGCGGAGACTGGGACGAGACCGCGTGGGGCGTGCCGATTCCGCAGCCGTACATGGCGTTCACGATCGCCGAGTTCGGGCACATCGCGATCGACGCGATGCACAAGCTGGGGGTGCGGTTCACCGACCGCGAACTCGACGACATCTATCACCTGTGGCGGTACGTGGGGCATGTGGTCGGGATGAGCCCCGAGCTCAACCCGGTCTGCGAGGCCGACCACGTCCGGATCGAAGAGCTCTATCGGCTGACCTCGCCGGGGCCGGGTCCCGACGACCGGGATTTCGTGGTCGCGTTGACCGGCGACTATCTGGTGCCCGAACTGGCCGCGGTGTTCCCGGGGCCGCAGGCCCTGCGACGCCGGCTGGCCACGAAGACCATGCACGGACTGCAGCGGGTGTTCATCGGTGACGCCGACGCCGACGCGCTCGGAATCCCCGACGGCCGGTTCACACATGTGCTGAGACGGGTCGGACCGGTTCTCGCGGTGGCGGATTCGGCGCAGCGGGTAGGTGGCGCCCGGCGGGCACGAGCACGCGTCGAGAAATCGTATCGCGCAAGGGATGTCGCCATGGCGCGGATGCGGGAGGACTACCGCGTCACCCACGACCTCGTCGACGCGGCGCCCGGCCCGCAGGCCGCCGCTCAGCCGTCGAATCGGCTCGCGGCCGTGACGTCCTCGGTCAGGCAGTAACTGACCGACAGCGGCTGTGTGAAAGCCCATTTCGTCTCGTCCTCGGTGCAGGTGAGGGAGTCTGCGCCGCGGCTGACGGTCTTGGCGAGGATGGTGCTCTCCGCGGGGGAGGCGTCGCACGCGACCTCACGGTAGTCGGCGAGTTTGCCGCCGCCGATCGGGATCTGGTAGCAGGTGTCGACGGCGAAGTTGGGTGTGAGGCAGAGCTTCTGGTCGCCTTCACCGAAGGTGAGCGCGGAGGTGTTGGGGGTGCCGCACTCCGCCGACGTGCTGACCTTGTCGGCCGCGTAGAAGGTGAGTCCCTCGGTGCCTTCGCACTCGGCCTTGGTCGCCTCGACCTTGCCTTCACCGGCTTCGGCACCGATCTGCAGGCACTCGCCCACGTCGATGTCGGAGGCCTCTTCGATCGACTGCGTGCCGACGCTGACACTGCAGGCCGCGAGGGCGGCGAAGCCCACGCAGGCCGCGATGACCGTGGCACGCCGGCCCAGCTGCCAGAGGGGCCTGTCCACGGACGGCACGTCGCCGCCGGACTCGGCAATCCGATCGTCGGAGGGGTGCGAATAGCTGGCGGTGCTGCGCGACATCGTGGTTCCTATCGTCTGGAGTGGGCGGGTGCCCGGTCTCGGCGGCTCATCGTGGTGTTCGGGTGATGAACGACAGGATGTCGCCGGGCGCTTGGTGCGAACTTGGGGTCGACTTGTCCGGCCCTTGAGGGGGCCGTCCAAGTCGGGAGCGTGTAGCGGGGGCGAGAGGAGAGCCGATGTCAGGTCCGTCCGGCGATGTCGTCCGCGTGGTGCTGCCGCATCAGTTGTTCGAGTCGCACCTCGACGCGGACCCCGGCACCCGCTTCGTCCTCGTCGAACACGATCTGATGTTCCGGCAGTACCGGTTCCACGTGCAGAAACTCGTCCTGCACCGGGCGAGTATGCGCAGGTTCGCAGACCGGCTGCGGGACCGGGGTTTCGAGGTCGACGTGCTCGAGACCGACGCGGAGGAGTCCAGTCACGATCAGCTCGTGGAGTACCTGTCCCGCCGGGCGCCGGCGTCGGTTCACCTGTACGACGTCGTCGACGACTGGCTGACGGGCGACCTGCTGGCGGCCTTCCAGCACGCCGGGTGTCCACTCGCGGCCGACGACATCGTCGAGAGTCCGAACTTCCTCACCACCCGTGCGCAGATCCACGAGTTCTTCGCCGGCAAGCGACCGCGGATGCAGCAGTTCTACACCTGGCAGCGACGACGGCTCGGCATCCTCGTCGACGACGACGGCAAACCGGCGGGCGGTCGGTGGAGTTTCGACACCGAGAACCGGAAGAAACTGCCGAAGAACCGTGAGGTCCCGCAACCGACACCGCCGGCGCGACATCCCGAGGTCGACGCCGCGATCGCCTGGGTGGCCGACGAGTTCCCCGACAACCCGGGCGACGCCGACGGTTTCGCCTGGCCCACCGCCCACGACGAGGCGCTGGTCATGCTCGAGCAGTTCCTGGCCGACCGGTTCGCGGAGTTCGGACCCTACGAGGATGCGATCAGCACCGAGCACCCGTTCGTCTTCCATTCGTTGCTGACGCCCGCACTCAACACCGGGCTCCTGAGCCCGCGAACGGTGCTGAGAAGGGCGCTGGAGGCCGGTGGACGTAACCGTGTCCCACTGGCCAGCGTCGAAGGGTTCGTGCGGCAGCTGATCGGCTGGCGCGAATACATGCGGGCGTCGTACGAGACCCGCGGGCGTGCCCTCCGGAGCCGGAACCACCTGGGCCACGATCGGAAGCTGTCCGACGGGTGGTGGACCGCCGAGACCGGGCTCGAACCGGTCGATCTCGTCATCCGGCGGATTCTCGCCAACGGGTATGCCCACCACATCGAGAGACTGATGGTCCTGGGCAACGCGATGTGCCTGCTCCGCATCGACCCGGAGCAGATCTACGAGTGGTTCATGGAGATGTTCGTCGACGCCTACGACTGGGTGATGGTCCCCAACGTGTACGCGATGAGTCAGTTCGCGGCCGGTGAGGCGATCACCACCAAGCCCTACGTCTCGGGCAGCAACTATCTGAAGAAGATGTCGGACATACCGCCCGGCGACTGGACCGCCGACTGGGACGGGCTGTACTGGACGTTCGTTCGCGACCACCGGGACGTTTTCGAGGCCAATGCCCGGTCGAACTTCCTCGCCCGGGCCTACGACCGGTTGCCCGCGGCGACGAAGGCGGGCCACAGCCGGCGTGCCGGCCGCTGGCTGGGGTGACCGCCCCGGTCCTGAGCGCGCCCGTGTCGACCGCCGGTCACGGGTTCAGCGCCGCTCGAGCGATTCGTCGAGAGCGCGCAGCTGGTCCGCGCGGACGTCGCGGAGCACGGCGAGGGTCGCGGTGATCGCGAGGTCGCAGGCCTCGTCGACGCCGGCGCCGTCGACGATCAGCGCGCGGTGGGCGACGTCGAGGCTCATCCCCAGCAGGAGCGACGCGAGGGTGTCGGCGCTGGCCGCGATCCGCGCCCCGCGTTCGGCGTAGTTCTGGCGGAGGCGTGCGGCGATACGGGGTTCGAGCGCGGCGTACAACCGGCGGTCACTGCCGCCCTCCCGGTGGCCGATGAGGACACGCAGACCTGCCGGGTGGCGTCGGGCGTAGTCGAACAGGGCCTGCACCGAGTAGCGGGCGCGGGCACCGTACGGCATGTCCTCACTCGCGTCGTAGACCTCGAACATGAACGAGGTGAACGTGTCGAGCTCGCGGGTCATCACCCGGTTGACCAGCTCGTCGCGGGACCCGAAGTGTGCGTAGAGGGTGACCCGGGTGGTGCCGCCGCGTTCGGCGATGGCGGTCATCGTGGTTCGCTCGGCACCGACCTCGGCGATGACCGCGCATGCGGCGTCGAGCAACTCGTCGTCGGTGGGCCGATTGCGGGTGTTGCGGGCCGGTCGTACGACGTCGGCATCCGTCCGCCCCGGATCGTCTGCGTCCCCGGTGGCCACGTCGTCCCGGTTCCGTTCGTCTCGTCCGTACGCCTGCAGAGCGTCGCGGCCCTAGGAGGCGCGGTCCTCGACGGTGCGCCCGAAGTAGGCCGCCTCGACCATGTCCCGTCGGTTGCGGAGTTCGCTCGCGGGAGCCGAGAGCGCGACCCGACCGTGATGGAGCACGATGGCGGCGTCGGCGATGCCGAGGGCGAGATCGATGTGCTGTTCGACGAGGACGACAGCCATCTGGTGTTCGTCGGCGATCGACCGGAGCCGGGGCAGCAGGTCCTGGACCGCGACCGGGGACAGGCCCAGGCTCAGCTCGTCGATGAGGAGGACCTTCGGGTCCGCGAGCAGCGCCTTGGCGAGTGCGAGCATCTGCTGTTCGCCGCCCGAGAGGTTGCCGCAGCGTCGGCCCCGCATCGTCTTGAGCTTCGGGAAGTACTGGTAGACGGTGTCGAGGTCGGGCCCGTTACGACGCTTGGCGAGACGGAGGTTGTCCGACACCGACAGACGGTGGAAGACGCCCCGGGTGTCGGGGACCAGGGTGATCCCGCGCCGCGCGTTGCGTTCGATGCGACGGTCGATGGGTTCGCCGAGGGCGGTCACCGTGCCCGACATCAGTCCGAGGGCACCGACCGCGGCGAGCAGACTCGTCGTCTTGCCGGCCCCGTTCGGACCGAGCAGCGCGAGGATCTCGCCGGGACGCACGGCGGCGCTCAGACCGCGGACGGCGGGGACCCCGCCGTAACCGACGGTGACGTCGTCGATCGTCAACACCGGTGTCGTCGAATCCGGTGTCGTCGAATCCGGTGTGGTCGGGTCCGGTGTCGCCGGGCCGGGGGCGGCGTGCGCGCTCATCGCGTTTCCTTCGGGTCGTGTCCGGTCGGGGCGGCGTCCGGGTCCACCTCGGGACTTCCGAGGTAGGCCGAGATGACCGCGGGATCGTCCTGGATGGCGGCCGGGGGCCCGCTGGCGATCACCCGGCCGAAGTCGAGCACGTACAGCCGGTCGCACACGTCGAGGACAAGTGACATGTCGTGGTCGATGAGCAGGATGCCGATACCGGTCGCCGCGATCCGCCGGAGTTCGGTCCCGAAGTCGCGGCTCTCGTGGGTGTCGAGTCCGGCGGCCGGCTCGTCCAGGAGGACGAGTTGCGTCCCGCCGACCAACGCCCGCGCGACACCGACGAGCTTCTGTTGTCCCAGGGTCAGCTCGCCGGGGAACTGGTCGGCGGCATCGGCCAGGCCGACGAGTTCGAGTGCCGACGAGATCACATCGGCGGGCGGACGGGAACCGTTGAGGACGTCGGCGAGCATGGCCCGCAGGCCGACCGGCTGGACCGCCACGGCCAGGTTCTGCTCGACGGTGAGGTCGGTGAACAGTTCGCCCGCCTGCCACGTCCGGGCCATGCCGGCCCGGCGGCGACGATGGGGGCTCGCCTTGTCCAGTCTCTCCCCGCGCAACGACACCGTGCCGGTGGCCTTGGTGAATCCGGTGACCGCGTCGACGAAGGTGGTCTTGCCCGCGCCGTTGGGTCCGATCAGTCCGACGATCTCGCCCGCCGAGACCGAGATGTCGATGTCGGAGTTGGCGCTGACGCCGCCGTACCGGACCGACAGCCCGCCTGTCTCGAGGAGTGTCGTCGACGTGGCCGGCTTCTCGAGTGTCGACTCAGACATGTGCACCCTCCTGTGCGTTCTGTGCCGCGCCGGGCGCTTCCGGACGGGGGGACGGTTTGTGCCGGTGGGCGCGTAGCTTCTCGCCGAGCTCCGACATGGCCCCCGCGACGCCGACGGGATTCAGCACCGCCATCAGCAGGAGGCTGCCGGCGGCGAAGAGTTCGTAATACTCACCGAGAGCGAGGGTTTGGTTGAGGAACACGTAGCCCACGCCCAGCGGCCCGATGATGCCGGCGAGGACCGCACCGGCGAACGACGTGATGCCGCCGACGTAGGTCATCGCGAGCAGCGTCAGCCCGATCATCACCGTGAACGAGCCGGCCGACAGCTGTCCGCGGCTGTAACCGATGAGGCAACCGCCGATGCCGGCCAGAAACGCCGACAGTGCGAAGCCGAGCAATTTGGTTGCGGCGACGTTGATCCCGACCGACGACGCGGCGCGTTCGTTGGAGCGGACGGCCAGGAAGGCCCGTCCGGTCGAGCCGCCCATGAAGCGCAACACCACGAGGGTCGCGATCGCGACGACGATCAGGACCATCAGCGAGAACCGGATCGTGACCAGGTTGGTGCCGTCGCGCACCCCGAGGTCGAGGCCGAAGATCGTCGGGTCCGCGATGAGGTTGCCCTCGAAGGACGTGATCGCCGGGTTGTTGAAGACGAAGCTCTGGATGGCCAGGGCCGCAGCCAATGTCACGACGGCCAGCTGGGCGCCGCGGATCCGGAGTGCGGGCACGCCCACCAGGACACCCAGGCCGGTCGCGATCAGGGCGGCGAAGATCATGCTGAACGGGAACGGCACATCCCAGTTGGTCGTCAGCTTCGACAGGGCGAACCCGGCCGCGCCGGCGAAGGCCATGCTGGCCAGCGAGATCTGGCCGAGGTAACCGGTGAGCAGGACCAGCGACAGTGCGATGAGGCTGAGGATCACCGAGGTGACGACGCCGAACCGCCAGCTGCCGGATGTGAGGAGGATCGCGACGACGACCACTGCGATGCAGACGACCGTCGGGATCAGCCGGATGCGGGGGATCCGGACCGCGGGCATGCGCACCTCACCGAGCGAACCGCGCGACGGGATACGACCGCCGAGCAGGAAGAGGGCGATGACGACGATGACGAACGGAACGGCGTCGCCGAGGCCGGCCTGCGCCCATTCCGGCCACCAGTCCTTGGTGGTGAGCCACGTGATGGTGGATTGGAATGCGCCGAGGACAAGACCTGCGGCACAGGCGATCCCGAATGAGGTGAGCCGGCCGACGAGGGCGACGGCCAGGGCCGGGATGACGAAGAAGGTGTAGCTGGTCTCGGTGAGTCCGATGGTGTAGGACGCGAGGACGACGATGAGACCGGTTGCCGCACCGGTGAGTGCCCACACGATCGCCGCGAGGCGGTCCGGGGAGTAGCCCGACAGCCGAGCGGCGAGTTCGTCTTCGGAGCCCGCGCGGGTGGCGACGCCCAGGGTGGTGAGCCGGAAGTAGGCCCACAGCACCAGTGAGATGGCGATGGCGACGCCGGCCAGGATCAGGTCCGAGACGTTGACGACCGCGCCGGCGATGTCGACGGTGTCCTCCGGCAGGATGGCCTCGGCGAAGAGGTTCTCGGTCTCGAAGCGGAGATGGACGAGCGCCTGGATGAAGAGCATGAGTCCCACCGAGGCGACGACCTGGGCGAGCACCGGGGCCGAGCGAAGCGGCCGGAAGATGAGTACGTGTGCGAGCAGGGCCCAGACGACCGCGCTGAGCACGCCGAGGACCAGTGCCAACTCCATCGAGGTGGGGTCGGACTCACTCCCGAGTTTCAGTGTGCCGATGGGCAAGACGAGACTGCCGTCGGTGCGCAGTGCGGCGACGAGATAGACCGAGTGGAGGCCGATGGCGCCCTGCGCGAAGTTGATGATGCCGGTGGCGGCATAGATGCCCACGAGGGACGACGCGAGCACCGAATAGATGGCACCGGCGGATAGTCCGAGGAAGACGAACTGGAGGAACTGGCCCATGTGGCGTACTCATTCGTTCGGCGCGTACGGATCTCACGCGCGTGTGAGGATGCGGAGCGTTCGGATCGGGGAGCAGAGC